>NZ_FNUW01000012.1:0-37337 GCF_900108285.1 Bacillus sp. ok061
ATATGGAAAATCCATTTAAGTATTTGCAGTATAAGGAGTACTCAATCACAGATGTAGTAAAAGAAACCGGTTTAACAAAGTATCAACTAAGAAAATTTAAAGAACAGCTAGAGTGAAAGTTTCGAATGAGGTGAGATATGAGCTATTTATCTTTAGAAGAGGTATGCGATCGGGTAGGTCTAACAAAAAATCAATTAGGCTATTTAATTAAGTATAAACACATCGAACCTATTAATCTGGCTACCTGGAAAGCAGATGGTGGATATTGCTTTGAAAAAGAGGATGTAAAAAAGCTAGAGGAATTATACAAAGATTGTTTAACATTAAAAGAAGCTGCTGAATTTCTAAACAAATCTAAGACATACGTTCATAATGCAGCTAAAGACGGGATATTGCCTTTTAAAGAGATTGCTAAAGGGAAATCTACTGAACGATTATACTTAAAATCCGATTTGGAAATTTTCAAAGAAAGAATTGAAAATAGATCAAAAGAGGAGTCGAAAGAAAAAAAGCAGCATTTAAGTCTATACCTTGATGAAAAGGTATTAGAAGCAATAAAGAAAAAGGCCGAAAAGAAAGGGTATAATGGCTACAAGAAGTTTGCTGAAGACATTTTATCCGCAGAAGTAAAAGAAGACATAGAAGAATAGAAAATTTAATAAAAATAGACCCTAAAAAACCAAAAACGTTTTAATGGGTCTATTTTTATTTTTAAGAGTATTTTTAGTTATCACGTCTAAATACATTACCTAAGACAATAAAGTTGATTACGAACGAATTTGAGAGGTCGGTTTTCGGGGCGATTTCAATAGAAATCCTTCCAACTTACAAAAAAAGGGTTTTTATATATAATATAGAAAAATAGAGAGAAAGATAACGGAAGATATTAAGAGCGGTTAATTTAAGATGAAAAACTTGTAAAAAGGAAATGAGAGGTAATGATACCAGGATCATAAATACAGGTACTTAATTAGAAACTTAGTAGGTCTATGAGTATGCTAGAGAGTTTGGGCATACATACATTGGGAATATATTAAAAAAGCATACAGACTTTATTTTAAATCTACATTATCGAAAATGGTATATCAAACTGTGTTTAATTATAAAAGATCAGGAAGTATAGTATACATATTTATATTATAGTAAACTAAAATCTTATAAAACTCCTTAACTAAAAGATTATATGCAGACTAAAATTGGATAGGTTTTCTATTTTAGCGTGTTGAAGTATGGTAAAATAGAAGTATAACTGTATATCGTGTGAAGGTGGGCTTGTTATTATCCCTTCTTTCCATTTGGAAGGAAAGGGGGTGATATAACATGGAATTTTTGTTTGAACTTTTAAAAGAAATTGCAAGAGCAGTTGTGCGTGAGGTTTCAGCATACGCACTGAAAAAGCAATTCGAAAAAAAAGACAACAAAAAACCCGCGCTTCACCGACCAAAGTACAAGCGTGGGTCTAAAAGAAAAAGATAATGCATAATAACAACCACCTTGACAGTAGCAGTTATGAGACGGGATGTTGACAGCATCTCGTCTTTTTTAGTTTATGCAATTCAGTTAAGTACTATACTTTATATATACTGAATATGCATTCAATATATAACTAATCTAAAGTAAACATACCATATTTTTATTTTTTGGTCAACGTTTGGAAATATGAGGGACTAAATTAAGTGGTTTATACTGTGATTCCTAATTTAAGTGATATAAAAAATAAAAGTAGTTTTATAGGGAAGGGTTTGCTTGTTTTGAAAACAGGCAAACCCATTTGATAGTTAGTCTTTAATATATTTTACGGCAATGGTTTTATCTATATCTTTGTGCAAATTGCTCGGTATAAGAATCGACTAATTTTGTACGTCCAGAATCAGAATAAACTTTAATGTTGTATTTAATATAAACATTGTATGCATCTTGATCCTGCCATTTTTGTACAGTCCACCAATAGTTTTTACTTTTAGGAAGAGATAGTCCACCTATTACATACCCAGCTACACCAGAAGCAAACGTATTTCCGATTTTCGCTATAATCCCAGCACCTAAACCTGCTATAGCTGCGTTAACCATAAAACGATATGAGGCATTATAAAATACATTGTTTCCATAAGTTGTCGTTACATATTTCCAGTTGAATGTACCAGCTGTTGGGTGAACATATTGAATTTGATCCGAATCTTTAGGTGTTATTGGATTAAATGGAGCTTGTCCATTTAAGAATAAAGAGTCTAAATCTTGTTGGGTAATGAACTAATATCAATTGCTCTATTTTCTTTTGATACATCCTGGTTGTAGGAAACTGCAGGTGAATTTCCTTCCTTGTTCTCTGCTGCTTGCGTTGTTGAACTAAATGCAAACCCTGAGCTTAGTAATAAAACCAATGAACTTCCTGCTAATAATGTTTTTTTCATAATAATCCCCTTTCATTTGTATAAGAAATTTAATACAATATATTAAACAGTCATTCTCTTAAAAGTAATTATTTTCTAAAAATAGGAGGTAGGAGTCAATATGTTTGGCAAGATTACTTCAAAAAATGAACGTATTTACGTAATTATTGTAGTTGCACTGTCTATAGGGTTGTTTAGCATATCTCGTACAGTTTGGTGGTTGTATGGAATGGCGTTTTTATTATTTTTATCCGCTTTTATATTTAGAGACAGACCTACAAAAAAGGAAGTAATGATAAATATTGTTGGCTTCGTAGCATTATGTTTCATTTTCTGGATAGGAGAATACATCATAAATTTGTAAAATAATAACAATAATTCTTATTAAATACGATTATAACAAATTATTATATAAATGGAATATTTCACTAACTATTTTAATATAATGCTAGTTAGGAAAAATCGATTATTTAAGGGATTTATGCCGTTTTTTTATTTAGAAATCTTGAGATAATTAAGATTCCTTGGCAGTAATGAAATAAATAAGTCTATGAAAAAATATAAAATAAAACATATTTATAACAGAAACAGCCCAAATTTCTCATTAGGAATTTGGGCTGTTTTTATAATGGGACATCCTTTCAATTTTAGGGACGGATATTTTCAAATGATAACCATTAATGAAATAATGATATGTTATAATTTTCATAATATATATGCAAAGAAGGGATGGAATGAGCACACAAATTAAGGTAACACCGGGACAATTAGAACAAGCTGCTAAAAACGTAAGAAATACGAGATCATCATTAGAATATATACATAAAGATTTATACTCTCAAACTGAATATATAGCTTCTCAGTGGAGTGGAGCAAGCAGTGATCGTTTCTATCAGATGTTTAATGAAGCAAAGCCAATGATGTTTAACATTTTACAAGAATTAGATAAAATCGCAGTAGAATTAGAGCGTGCAGCTGTTAAATTCCGTGAAGCGGATGAATTGTATGGCGGAAATTTAGTTGACTCTGATATTCAAGAAGGAGCTATGTGTGGAAAAATCCCTTCAAAATCGGAAGAATCATTTTTTAATAAAAAGGATTTAAATGCTGCGTGGACTGGTATTTCTACTGGGTTTGTAGATGGTGCAGTGGATGCGTGGGAAGGACTGATATCCCTAGGTGATAAAGAAACCTGGTTGAATATGCGAGATGCGATTGTAATTTATGAGGAAACTATTCCTGCTGCATTGAATGCTCTATCAGATTCATTTGTAAACAATCTTTGGCATGGAGATATGGAAAGTAGAGAGCATTATGCAGCTTATGGTATAGCAACGTTAGGACTCGGGCTTCTGGGTGATAAGGGTCTTAGTAAAGCAGGACAAGTTGGGAAGGGAGCTGCTATTACAGGTTTTACTAAAGGAAAATCACTTGTAATTAATTCTCCGGCATACAGAAATGCATTACATATATTAAACAACTATGAATTCAAAGCTGGAAATCATCTTTCATATGCGGGAGTAGGAAGTATTCAACAGTATTTGCGGAAAGCAGCTCCATATACTTATGAAGGTCCAAATGGCCAAAAGACAATAAGATTAAGAATGGGTGAGTTAGCAGGAGACAAACATCCTGTTACAGGCATTCGGTATGATTTAGATGGTTTCCCTATTTTTAAAGCTCTTTCTGAAGTTAAATTAAAAGAGGCTGATTTTAAAAAATCTAGACCAACACATGATAGAATATGTAGTAAAGCATTATACGAACAAATAATGAAAGACCCTAAGTTAGCTGCAAAATTCACAGAAGAAGAAATAGAGTTATTTAAGCTAGGCGAGGTACCAGAAAATTATACATGGCATCATCATCAAGAAGCAGGACGAATGCAACTTGTTAATTATGAAACACATAGGAAAACAGGTCACACTGGTGGATATAAAATTTTGGGGAAAGACAGCGATAAGTAAGGAGGAGTATATATGAGCAACGTTACTTGGATTGGAGTAAACAAAAAAGAAATTACAGATGAAAACATTCAGAAAGTAGAACAATATTTCAATATTAAATTCCCTATGGATTTTGTAGAATGTGTAAAAAAATATGATAGTGGTTATCCAAGACCAAAAATATTCGATGTACCCGGACAGGATGAGAATGTATTTAGTAAACTTTTAACTTTTGATTTAGAAAGTAGAAATTCAATCATTCAAGTTTATGATGATATAAAAGATAGATTAGCAAATAAAGTATATCCCTTTGGTAAGGATTCATTTGGGAATCATCTGTGTTTTGATTACCGTAGCAATCCTGAATCACCAACAGTAGTATTTTGGGAGCACGAAGAGGAAAACATAGAGGAAGCAATATACCCTGTTTGCTCAACATTTACAGAATTGCTTGCTAGTCTACGTGAATTTGAAGAAGAAGATTGAGGAAACTAAAAAACGGCCTAGAATTCTAGACCGTTTTTTCTATGATTTACTAATTTTCCAACCATCATCCGTTTTCTCTAGTTCAATTACGATTACTTTTTTAGGATTATCTTTATATACAGCATCAACAGTTACTGTAGCAATTTCATTTTTCTCTTCGATTTTTCGAATCTTATAGCTTTTAAGATCTTCACTAATTGATTTCATTAGTTCCGCATTTCCGCCAATAAAACCAACTATTTTTTTTGCTTCTGGAGTAAATAGCTCTCCAAAATCTTTTGCATTTCCATCTTTTGCATCTTCAAAATATGCTGTAGCTACTTCTTCAGGATCACGATTATTTCCACATGCTGCAAGTGCTGTAACTGATAAAGCCATTACCACTATTAACATGATCATACGCGTAAATTTGTTTTTCATTCAAACCACTCCTTATATATAACGTAATTTCAACTCATAGAAAGAGCTAAATCACTTGTATAAGTATATAATAATTAAAATTATAAAACTATATATATTTAAATATAATTTTAATGATATTATTATTCTTAAAAAGAAGGACAGCAGAGGGAATCTACCTATTACTATAATATTAATTTCCGTTATATACATTAGTATAATAATAAAGTCAGCGTTATAGGGGTATAACAGACGACGTTCATTTTTAAAATCATAAAATCGGATTCACTTATATGAAAGATAAAAGCCCTCCTTTAATTAGGAGGGCTTTTATCTTTTCTTTTAAACTACAACATATACATGGGCAGAAACAATAGGACTCATAGAATCATACCAATCAATTCAGTCTTGCAAAGACGGCAGAGCAAATATTATATTATTTGAAGAGTAAACCGAAAAGAGATTCATGTTTTACATTTCCATTTCAGTTTTTTACTACCTTAAAGGGGTAGTGACAGGGTTCTTGCTATGAACCGCAAAGTAAATGAATAAAGCATTAAAATCCGTTACCAAAAACCATAATTTTTGTAACTTGTTCAATCTTTATTAGGATTCTCGATTTAAATAGGTTAAGTCGTTACCAAAAACCATTCCCAAAATGATTACCACAAACATTTTCCAAAAGTGCACCGTGCACTTTTTATCCTACTGATAATTCAATTAAACCAGTAATTATTGTAATAAATGTAAATTTCCCAATACCGGATGTTCCCGTACCAACAATCATAATGTTTTATTCTTTATTTAAAACTTACTTTGCGGTCTATGACAGCAACCCTGTCATTACCCTTAAAGAACTGATAACGTCTAGTTCTTATATAAATTACGATTCAAGATCTATTTTACTGGTACTTATCCAGTTACTAAAATGAGTGGGGGATGGATAACATTGCTAAGCGTTGCAGCATAAGTGTTGAAAAAATTTCTAATTATACGATACAATATAATGGTGCATATAATTACTAAAAAATATGTATATTTAATTTACGGGAAGGGGAATTAGTATGGGAGGAACATTTGAACTTAAAAGATTATTTTATTTGTCAGAAAATATGTTACTACAAGATATTGATTACCAAGTTGTAAATGGAATACGCTATAAAAATAATTTGGAAATATGCGCAATTTTCAAATATGATTATAAAGATATAAATAATAAGAAAAAGTATGATGAAATTGCAAATAAAGTATATACATTGGGCTTATTTAAAAGAGGAACTAGAGAATTCTTGGAATTGCCATTAGAATACGAAGTTAAAGGTAAATATAAGTCATTTACATTACCATTAGTAGGCCCAGAAGATAGTTTATACAAAAAACTTTGTAAATTCTTAGAAATTGATTATGCAAAAAACGGCCCTTTTAAACCACTAGATTTTTTCAAAGCTCTACATAACGCCATTCCAACAAAAGCTAGTATTAAGTTTAAAGATAGATTGGCTTGTTCATATTCATATCCTACAAGTAAAGATAATGAACAAGAAAAAATTTATTTTCGTAGTTTCCTTAATAATGATATAAATGGAAACAAACGGAGTTTAGAAAATAAAGCGAAGACGGAAAAACTTTTACCAGATGCTAATAAGGTTATTGGTACAAGGAATATTTCCGTATGCTTCACGCATACACCAAAAGATGAACAAAAAGAAAAAGAAGAGATCGCGTCTAAATTTAATGAACTCCAACCTCAAATTTGGACCAACTGAACATAAAAAAATAACCAACTGTAAAATTTAAGGAACATTCCTTCAAATGTATATTATATTAAGAACGCAAAAGAGCCACAATCCCCAATGGCTGAGATCATGGCTCTTTCAAGATGCAAGAAGAAGACACAAGAGAAAAGTACAGTGACAAGGTATTTTTACATAGAAGAGACTTGTCATTGTTACATTCTCTTTACAAGTATAGCATAATTGAATTTTAATGAGGAATAGCAACCGACAAACTAGTTACGAGATTTATAGTAAATAAATTACAAAAAACCAATTCTTATATGGTAGAATTGTTTTTTTTGTAATAACATGGCCTAAAGGAGATTCGACTCTTTTTCTTAGTATAACCCAAAATGAAAGAAAATTCAAAATCAATCAATTGCAAGAAGTGATTTACTATTAGATATTGGGGTAGCACCACATCGCTATCAAGCTAAGATTTTAAAGTACCCCCTAAACGATAATTTTGTGTTTTTTACAGTACCGAAGTTCATTTTTATCGTTTTGGGCAACCTTTTCTGTTAGGTTGATAGATATGTGGTGTTAGCACCATAAACAATGTTTTAGATTATACAATAGAGTACTAAGCGTCCGATTTGAAAGCAGACATCCCTGAATCATAATTTTTATGGAAGTGAAAACAGAAGCCCTAAAGTAGCAACTTTATAATAAATAAAATTTACTCTTTATGTTTTGTTAGACCTTCTGATAAACATTCGATCATCTTTTTCATCATCTTCGAAAAAGTCGGCTCTCCAATCTCTTGTCGATGTAATGGAATAAGTATGGTTGTTCGAAAAAGACCAATAAGTACTTCGGGATCATCTTCTGTAACACCTTTATCTTGTAAAAATTTCACAAACTCCAAAGAACTATCTAAATCTTCCTTCGCATGGTTATCTAGAAGTTCCTTAGGAAGTCTTTTCACAATTCGATCATATTCACCTCTTTGATAAAGACTTTGTAAAAATGGATTTTGTTCTATGGTTTTAAAAGATGTTTCAAAAAAACGAATTAAAAGTTCTTTTGGTGGTAGAGACTCACACATAATTTCTGCAATAATTTGATTTTTTACTTCTTCCTCTTTTCGTAATACTGCGTAAAATAATTCTTCTTTTGATGAATAATATGAATAAAAAGAACCCTTTGCGATTCCACATGCATGTACTATGTCATCGATACTAGTTTTAGAAAATCCATATTGAATAAACAGTTCTTTACTCTTAACTAGAAGGGTCTCATGTATCTGTTTTCTCTGTTCAGATGTAATTCTTGCCATAATATATCCCTGCCTTTTTATTTGACTATTTATAGACATTTAGTCAAATATCTGATAGGTTTATTTTATTGAATTATCTATATTTTGTAAATACACAAATGTTACCTGTGATAAAAGGCTAGATTATACTAAATAAAGGGGAAAAGACATGGGAACAAAAAATAATATATCAGTTCATGGATTTGTTGCACCGGGATTTGAACTGGTAAAGAATGAGTTTATTAGAAACTTTAGTGAAAGAGGAGAAGTTGGAGCGGCCTTTTCTGTATACATTAATAATGAAGCAGTCGTTGATCTATGGGGTGGATATCGAAATCGACAAACTCGTACGGAATGGGAAAAAGATACACTTGTTCAAGTGTTTTCAGCTACAAAAGGTTTTGCTGCATTGGCTTTAAGTTTAGCGCATTCTAGAGGTTACATTAACTATGATGAGAAAGTGTGTTCATATTGGCCTGAGTTTGCTCAGAATGGAAAAGACAAAATAACCGTTAGACAGCTTCTAGCACATCAAGCTGGATTGTCACCTCTCAATGAACTTCAAATTGATATGTTAGAAGACTTAGATACCCCTCGTCTATCAAATTCTCTTGCTGCAAGCAAACCTGCTTGGGAAGTTGGGAAAATTCAAGGCTATCATGCCTGGACAATTGGAACCTTAATTGGAGAACTGATTAAAAGAACAGACCCTAAACATCGGACCCTAAAAGATTTCTTTCAAGAAGAAATAGCAGAACCACTAAAAGCAGAGTTTTATATTGGTCTTCCTAAAGATATTTCTGAAGAGAAAATAACAACTATTGAAGGAATAAATCACCCCATCCAGTTACTTAAGGGAATGACAAAGCTACCTATAAAAATGTTACTTGGTTTTCTTAATACAAAGTCATTAGTAGCTAGAAGTTTAGTAGATCCAAAAAAATTCGTAGCAAATGATAATTTTAATCATCGTCCTATTTTATCTATAGAATTCCCTTCAGGAAATGGTGTAAGGCAAGTAAGAGCAATGGCAAAAATTTATGGTGCTTTTGCTAGTGGTGCAAAAACTCTCGGATTAAGGGAAGAAACAATAAATGAATTAAGGAAAAGAGCTACTCCTCCGACATCAGGGTATTATGATCATGTGAATTGTATAAACATAGCCTATTCTTTGGGATTTTGGAAACACTTTTCAGATATGAAATTTGGACGAAGTGAAAGCTCTTTTGGTCACCCAGGCGCAGGAGGATCATTCTGTTTTGCCGATCCAGATGAAAAATTAGGTTATGCTTATGCGATGAACAAACATGGATTTGGCATGGCCAATGAACCAAGAGAACTTGCACTATGAAAAGCCTTATACAGTTGCCTCTGAAAAAATAAAAATATGTAAAAATACTTAGGGATATTTTTATTTTTTACGATTTTTGGCTATGAATAGTGGAATAAATATTAAGTATTCAACAGTTTAAATAAAACGAGTCATCTTTTTATTTTAAGAAAAAAGATGACTCGTTTTATGCTTAAATTCGCTTAGCGTATATTTTCATTAAAATGTGGGCGCGATCCCATCGTTATCCAGCTAAGATTTTGCACTACCTATAAAGCGAAAAACACGTTATCCTTTCTGTAGAATTATAGGAAAGGATGGCGTTTCTTTATGAATCTTTCGATTCTTGACGAACTTCAATTGATTGCTGAAGAATTACAAAGACATATGTCACCTCATACTCTAGAACACCTAGCAAAAGAAAAAGGATTTGTTCAGCGAAAGAGTAAATATCAAGCACGGGAGTTAGTTGCTTTATGTGTATGGCTTAGTCAACAGGTCGCAAGTACATCACTCACGCAATTATGTAGTTGTCTTGAAGTATCTACAGGTGTTCTTATCAGTCCTGAAGGACTTAACCAACGATTTAATGCTTCCGCAGTAAAGTTTCTTGAACAAGTTCTAGCTAACCTTCTAACCCAAAGAATTCATTCAACACAAGAAATAATCCATCAATATACCACGATATTTAAGCGCATTCGAATTCTAGATTCTACAACATTTCAGCTTCCAGATAAGTTTTCTTCATATTATCAAGGTTCAGGTGGAAGTAGTCATACGGCCGGTGTCAAAATTCAATTGGAGTATGACTTATTGAGTGGGAAGTTCCTGTACGTTTATGTAGGAGAAGGAAGAGAAAATGATAAAACCTTTGGTTCAAAAAGCTTGAAAACCATTCAACCAAAAGACTTGTATATAAGAGATTTAGGCTATTTTGACTTACAGGACTTACAGGAGATACATGATAAAGGAGCTTATTATGTATCACGTTTGAAATTAAATTCTCGAATTTATCGTAAGAATGATGAGCCAGAATATTTTCAAAATGGTATCGTGAAGAAAGGAACACTCTATATTCAGTTAGATACGGAAGAACTCATGAATCAATTGCTCCCTGGTCAAACAATGGCGATTTCAGAGGCATACATTGGACAGTATCAAAAATTACCAGCTCGTGTTATTATTCATCGATTAACAAAGGAACAAACAGAGAAGAGATTGAAGGAACAAGCCAAAAAAGAAAAAAAGAAAGGTATTACCTACAAAGAACGAAGTAAACGGTTGAGTGGAATCAACGTGTATATTACGAATCTTTCTGCAGAAAATGTTCCAACGGAACATATCCATGACTTGTATTCATTACGCTGGCAAATTGAAATTTTGTTCAAAACATGGAAATCTTTCTTTCAAATTGACAAGTGCAAGGAAATCAAGAAGGAACGTTTAGAATGCCATTTATATGGGCAACTCATTAGTATTTTACTCTGTTCATCGACGATGTTCAAAATGCGTCAGTTACTCTTAGATAAGAAAAAGAAAGAGCTTAGTGAATACAAGTCCATCTATATGATAAAGAATTATTATCTATTGTTTTATGAAGGTTTACAGAAGGGCATTCATGAATTATTAAAAGTTTTACTGCGTTTGTTTTATCTTTTAGAGAAAAACGGGAGAAAATCTCACCGGTACAAGAAGAAAACAGTCTTTGATATCTTAGGCGTCGTATACGACTTTACTATGTCTCACAATCATGTAGCATAATCAAAAAAATTGAAACCCGATAGGGTTTATTTAATATGCAAATCTTTAAAGGACTTACACTGGACCTTTAGAAAAAAGAAAAAATCTCACGTAAAATTAAACTTACATAATCTTAGCTTGATGGGCATGTGGTGCTACCCCATATTCATGAAATATAAATAATATAGGAGTAATATATATGAAAATAGATAAGAATTCTCTCGAATACGTGAAAATTTATCGATTCGATAATAAAGGTTTTTTTTGCAAACCTTATAATTCTGATACATACGATCATGTATTTGAATTTATAGATACTGAAGTAACTGATCTGACATTATATAATCAAAAAATACTAAAAAAAAACGTCCATACACCTAAATATAATGACAATAAGTGGTCAGGCTGTTTTTGTTTTCTAAGTGAATACGCAAAAAATATTACTAGCGACGATGGACCTTTGAAAATGCGGAAAGGTCATAAACTTAATATCGCTCTATTACCTAAAAAGACAAAAATTTGGGTTAGAAACTGCAGTCATTTAGGAAAAACAGAACCTTTTTTTAATAGATTTACCTATCCCATTGAACATGAAGGAAAAATAAGGTTGAGATTTAGCAGTCAAAGTTTCAATTGTTATTGTTGGGTACGGATGAGTGTTGAATTAGCGTTAGAACGAATTGAATTGTGGAAAACAAACAACACAGGCTGTGTACTACCTGAATGGTTGACAGAATTTTATCTAATAGAAGACCAATTAGAACTTATCTATCCACTTTCATTATGGAATAGATTCATTTTACATATAAAAAATTTCAAAATATTCATTGCAAGAAAATAGCATTTGTATGCTGGTCTAAAATTAATAATGCACTATTATAAAATTCAGAAGGCCCTGACTAGGGGAGCAGGACCTTCTAAAAGGGAATGTTAAATAGTTGGCCAACAATGTTAGCCATAGGGTTACCTGTAGATTACCATAATTGGAATTAAAATTCCATAAAATGAGGTTGATAAATAAAATAGCTTATTTTTTAGCTTGCTACTTCTTTATTTTGTTCAGAAACAGTTGGATGTAACGTTTCGATAATAAATACAGTATTCATTGTTCATAATTTATCCCGCTATTTATGATCAGTAGGCACAATCTAATTAAAGTTTCTAATGTAAGGTTTTTATACCTTCTTTTTGATATTATATGTAACAATCTAACAAAAAGGAAAAGAGCAGTTAGAGTAGGCTAACTGCTCCATACAGAAAAGAAAAGAGAAGAGAAGAAATACTGTTACAAATTAAAGGAGTTATGGCTTATCGCCTGTGTATAGTATGTGTTTACTATTTAGAAATATTCAGGTATATTAAAATAAAAAAAGTGCCTTTGAACCTTAATTATTCTAAGAGTAAATAGTCAAATTTCAAGAAAGTAATTCCACGAAACGGAAAATGTAAATAGACATGAAAGTAGGAACTTTTTTTATAGTGTAAAATGCTAAACTATTAACGGATAGAGTTCATTTAGTACCCATTTTCTTGTCCACATATCAAGACAAGAAAATGGGTACTTCTTTAAACTAAGACACCAAAGTAGGAACTTTTTAAAAATAAAAAAAAGCAACCAAATTTGTATAATTAAGAAATATTACAATTCAAATTTATATTTATTTTAGTAATAAAGGTATTCGTGAATTATCTACTTTCGTGTCTAAAAAATATCCATTTTCATGTCTGTGTACAATTAAGATAGGAGAGGAGTTTAACTCACATCTTTCCAAGTGTTCGTTAAATTCTCATTTAACGAACACTTCAATGGATGATTTAGATGATATAATTGTTATAAAAGATATGGTAAACAACCATTACATTCTATATTTAAGTTTATAAAATCGTATAAATATAATAAAATTATATTTAAATTATATAAATAACTTTTCAAACCATACTTCAATTTAGTAGTCGCTGCACAGCATTTAAGTATTTAAAGGAGTGGTTTTATGTTTCAACGAGTTAAAAATACATATTTAATAGTAGCATTTTTTTAATTATTATTTGGAGGTCTTATTCTTTTAGGTGATATACATAGTCCCGTTATATCCGGAGCAATTTATCTATTTGGATTAATTTATACGGTGTTTTTACCTGTCCTCAAAGAAAACTTCAAAGAAAAAGTTACTTCTAAACGTAGCATTTATTTAAATAATGCCGTTATGGATTTAGTATTATGGTTTGCATCATTAATAGGTTTAACAAAACTAATTGATTCAGAGGCTTTTAACGGTTCCGGAGTGTTCATGTATTTATACGTGGTTATTCTTCTTATTCTGAAATATGCCTTAACAACATACTTTGATCTTGAAAAATACAATAAAGATTTCAAAGGATAATCTTTATTGTATTAATAATGGGTGCAGAAAAATTTCGCTCTAACACTAAATTAAAGTGTTAGAGCGAAATTAATTTTATCAAATTCGTATTTGCAGCGACTAGTAAATTGATTTTTTATCATCCTAATAAAGGTGTTAGTTACATTTCAATGGATGTAAGAATAAAGATTTGCTATAATCGACACACCCTACTACCCATTTAAAAATAATATTACTATAACAAGAGGAATGCGAAAGGAATTTTTTATGAAAAAAATTTTAAATTGTATTGATATGGAACATACTTTTGACTCCATTTCATCTATTTTGGATGTCCCAATGAATCAAATTATTTCATTCTTAAAAGAAAATAAGTGGAGGATTTCTAACGATAAAGGTTTCTGGAAATATGATAACCTAGAGTTTAGTGATATACAGGAATATTTTAATTTTGATATAAAAACATGTATATTTGATGAAATAGTTGTAAATCATATTGCAGCTATCCTGGATAAGAAGAGTTTTTTAGAAGTAGGTTTGTTAAACCTCAAGGGATTAGCTACTCAAAAGAATAGTTTTACTGATTTTCTTAATAATTACGATATAAATATGAAGATTGATAATAATGGTAATATCAATTGGTATCATAATAATAAACAAATAACATCGGAGTATTTAAAAGTTCGCTCAATTAAAGATAAACGTATCAATGGCTTTTTATTCGGTGGACAGGCTCCATATGATTCTAATATACGTGATATAAAAGAGTGTCCAGAAATTATAAAACATATAGCGAATGTCATTATAGAAGATTCCCAAATACCAAGAAATTGGACAAAGCAGGCCATTCCTTCTCTAATTTCTTTCAAAGTAAAGATTGAAGATGTAGATAATACAACATATCTTGAAGCGCATTCATTTGATGAAATAAGACAGTCATGTATTTTAGATGTATTTGATTACCTGCTACAGACATATGCATTTTGCCCAATCGGTCGTGCAAGAATGATATTCCTTAAAGAAGATATTTCAATCCCCCCTTCTAATATTATTAGTATAAAAACATTAGATGAAATTTAAAACTGTTCGTTAAAATTGTATTTAACGAACAGTTTGATGGATTTCATAGAATTGAGTATAGTAGAGGTATCCATCATATATTGATACCTCTCTTCTATTTCAAAAACTAGTATGGTATCCATATATGTAATCAAGCTATTTATTAAAATCGTATTCTAGCTCAAAAATTTCAGTTTAAATATCGGTTTAAGTATTGGTTTAAAAATTATTTTACATTATTTGATTTGAGGTGTACAACATGAGTAACCAAGAAAAAGAAAAGTTTAAAATACTAATAGATAAACATAAAAGTAAAATGCCCTGGTACATCATAGAGTATGCAGAAATGAAAACAGCCCTCTCCCCTGCTACATTGTATGCTTACATTACTGAATTTGAAAAGTTTCTAAAATGGCTTATAAGTAATCGATTAGCCGTTGAAAACGGTAAGGTGGTCACTAATATATGTGATGTACCAATTACAGCACTAGAAAATCTACCATTAAATGAAGCTAGAACTTTTCAAAGATATCTCCAGGGAGAAGGTATTGAAACAAGAGCTATTAATAGAACTTTCTCTGCTTTAAAATCCCTATTCAAGTACTTAGCTCAAAATACAGAGAATGAACAAGGGGAAAATTACATCTCACGTAATGTAATGGAGAAAATTGAACTGCATAAGGAGAAAGTAGATGCAGCAGCAAGAGCAGATGACGTTGCAAACATGATATTTAATGAAAAAGATGATGTTGCTTTTCTTCAATTTCTAGCAAATGATTATGGTGAAATGTTGAAAGATATATCACCAAAAAAATATAATTTTTTTCAGCGTGATAAAGAAAGAGACATAGCCATTATAAGCCTCATTTTAGGCACTGGGCTTCGAGTTTCTGAGGTAGCTAGTCTTACTATATCTAGCATAAACTTCCGTCAGGGGAAAGTAAAAGTAACGCGTAAAGGTAATAAGAGATCTTCCGTATTAGCTACTCGCTCTTGCTTAGATGATGTTCAAGAGTACATTAAGGTTCGCACTAGTAAATATAACTGCCCTCAAGATGAAGACTTACTTTTCGTAACAAATTATAAAGGGAAATATACACAGTTAACTGTTAGAGCTATACAGAAGTTATGTGATAAATATTCAAGTGCATTTGATGAGAAGCGTAGCCCTCATAAACTACGACATACATATGCAACAAACCATTATAAAGAAAACAAGGATCTTGTATTGCTACGCGATCAACTTGGCCATACCTCTGTAGAAGTTACTAGTATTTATACTAATATTAATAACGAGAAAAAACGTGAGGCTGTTGATCGCTTGGAAAGAAGGCAATTTGAATAAAAAACAGGATATTTCCATTAACGGAAATATCCTGTTTTTATACTATTGAATTTATTACTTCCGTATAAAAAGCCTTACCAACCAGAAACACCTGTTAATACAGCTTTATTGGCTTCATTACATTTGTTATATACGTCCCAATATCCATCTACGATCCAGCCTTTTTTAAATTCTCTATCAGCTGAAAACGCCGCATATAGTGCTGTACCTAGATTCACTAACTCGAATTGAGATGCTGTCCCAATATTCTTGACACGTTCTTTCAATTCTGCTGAAAAAGCATCAATATCCTTTTTTGATGTTAACTGTTGGATTTGTTGGTAAAGGTAATTCGAAAGCCCTTTACCAGGTATATTATTTGAAATCGCACTTAAAATCATTTCAATTATACTCTTTTTCATTCTTATTCCACTCCATTTCAATTTATATAAACTCAACGTATTGAGATAAAATAATGAGGAAACCCCCGATTGTTTTATCGTACAAATGTTGGATAAGTTCTTTCTGTGGCATTAATCCACACCGCTACTTCATTAAGCATGCTCTGTACCTCTTCATGAGGCAATCCGTATTCGGCAGCTTGATTCCAAATATCTACCATAACATCACCTAATTGATTCGGAAATTTAATGCTGTCGTGACGTAAACTTGGAATTAAAACTTGAAGAGCATCTCTACCTGACTGTCCCGCATATGTTTGGTGAGAAACATGCCATCCTTCCTCATTACGAATAAGGGTATAACGGTCATCATGCCCCCATCTACGTGAATAAATCAGCATCTCAAATGAATCACCCATGGTTTGATCTTCTGGGTCATTATTAGCATCTGTATTGTCCAAATACGCTAATAAATCTTCTACTGCATGAATACTGCGGTAAAACTCTACTTCTTCTGGCTGCATACCACTATTCTCTATCATGTACTGATGATGTCTTGGACGTGGTTCAAGCGACATGTGAAGCTCGTGCGCTACAACAGCCATTTGTTCGAATAACTGATTATGATCTTCATGTGCCTGTCCGTTAATTTCTTGCTTAACTAATTCTAAGTTCGTTTCAATTAAAGCTCGTTGCTCTTGTTGTACTGCATTCAATTCTACATTCATTGTTTAACACTCCTATGCATTTATTGAATAGAATTTTATGTAACAAACAGGCCGAAAGTCCTAAGAAGCAGACTTTTATAGTTACCAATTCTTTCTAAAATCAGTATATAGTCAAAGATAGTCAAAGTCAAACTATTTTTTGACCAACTTTGACTATTAACCTCCTAGCTTTCTTCATTGACATACGTTATACCGATTATTTTTCTATTAACATTGTATTTCTAAGCATAGATTGAACCATGTAATTCTTAGACGATTCATTGTTAAGTTCAATGTGCAGCTGCATTTACCATTACCCTACAACCAAAAGACGGTACCATCTACTGGCACCGTCTTATTTTCTATTATAATCTTGTAAAGAACTCACATAATTCCTGCCCCTCATTACGAATTATGCCATTTATATACTCAAGAATATCTGGATTTTGAGTTAATACTTCTTCTAACTCACGAAATACGGAAGGGTTTTTCAAATCAACTAGAGTATTGTTTAATAGAGTAGTAAATCTCTCACCATCACCGTCAGTCATTAAACAATATTTCACAAAATAAGCTAACTCCACAGACTGACCATTAATTTTCGTATACGAAAACGCATTTCCATTGTGTAAATCTTTCATCATATATTCTTTTATGTCGTCAAAAAAGCCATGGCTTTTCAGTAACATTATTTCTTCATCTCTCAGCCCTTTTAAATCACAATTTACACAGGAAACGAGTTTTTTTGACTTCTTAGAATCTATTAGACCATTCCTTATACATGTACAAAGTAAGCTGACTGCATTTGGATAATCGAACACAAGCCAATCTGGTAGCGGATTATTAATAAAATGACTTATTATAGACCTATTCTCAGCATGACATTTTAAAAATCTTTCAGGGAACAGCATTATGAACTTTTCAAAAATTTCATTGTCATGAGTTAAAAATTTATTGAAATTATTACTAATAAGTAAATTCTCACTAGAATTTATTGTTTTCCAAAACTCGTGTGCTTTACCAGAAGAGTCACCAACACGGTAATTTCTGTTACCTTTAAAGTGATCGTGGATTTCACCAAATAATTCAGAGATATTATTGTTTTCAGCTAAATGAGGGATCATTCTAACAATGTCTTGTACCTTTTCTGGATTATTAAAATAAACATTATCAAAATAGTCTTCAAGTTCGTTCAATAAGAAATCTTTGCTACCGTTAATTACTAACTTAGGAAGGATTGACTGTACAAATAGCCAAAATGATTCAACGTGTGCCCCTGCAATTAGATTATCTTTAGAATGTACACAGTCATTTCTTAATGCTCTCCAATACTCCATTTGTGCAATTCTGGATTTACTAATTTTAAAGTAACGACTATTTGTTTCCCCTTCATTGATTAAATCAAACACCTTATTTTCCCAAGTATCTTCGTTTGAAATTTGTCCTTTTTTTGCTCTCCATTCATTATCAGTTATTCCATTAGGAGTATGCGAACTTTCTAACACTCTGTATTTCACTACATTTAAGAAAAATAAATACGACATGATATATGATGATCTGTAAGCTCCTACTTTATAACAAAGTATTCCCTCTTCAATAAAACTCATAGCAGCTTCCGGAAATTCTATTTCACTAATAAACTTTTCAATCTCTAATTTCACTTTCTTTTCTCCTTTAACTTTTTAATCATCTAAAGCACATTAATGCAAATTCCCTTTTATAAAATATTAGGAATAAATGATATTAATATGATAACTCATCTTTTAACTCTTCAAGATATACATCCCTAACTAATTTAAAGAAACCTATATATTCCCCAAAATAACCGCTAAATTGTTTTATAAACTCTTCTCTTTCTTCTGTATGATGAGACCATATTGACATACTCCCCATCAATTCACCTATCTTCCTTTCAATTTCTTTTAATTCACCTGGCGATATACCTTGTGGGTAATCATTAAACCATTCCAGCCAATCTGCTAGTAGCTCCTCTACAGAGGATACTCCAGATTCTGAGCAGAAATCAAATTCCCTTTTTCCAGCTGTAATAAACGTGTCTAAATCATTTAAAATTAGACGGATTATATATGAAGTACTCGCATTTCCGATACTATGTTTCATATGTTCTCCTCCTTTTCACTTTTTTCTTCTGATAAAATATGTTTGTTATACCATTTATTTATTTTTCCTTTGTAATACTTTTCGATTTCGTAATCCGGAATCCAAATTTCACGATCATAGATTTTACCCATAACACTTTCTAAAACATCCTCATGTTCTCTCGGTTTCAATCTACGGTTATGAACCTTAACCTTCTCTATATAAGCCTCTCTCAGCCAAGTTGAAATGGTTTCACGCTGTTTTTGCTTTAGGTGAGACCATTTCTTATTGATTTGCAATAGTTGTCCCTGAGGGCTCCTGATATGATTCTTTATTACCCTTCACTCCCCAATCGTATTTTTTCTTATTTGAACCAAAGACATAGTAGGCTTCAAATCGAATCACGGCATACGCCTTAACAATTTTACGAATTGAACCTTATGAAAAAGCATCCAATCAATAAAAAAAGGACTAGATCATAAATCCTAGCCCTTTTTATTATACATTAAATTAGTGTATCAACCACCGTGATCTCCAACTGAAAGACTTTGAATTACTTCGTAAGATTGTGGAGTTTTCGCTGTATTCGTCACACCTATAGTCAAGGTTATAGCCGTGACAATTCCCATTAAACTGAATACTATTTTTTTCATTTTAAAGCTCCTTCCTCAAAAAATTTTCGTTTCGCTTGCAACCCTAAATGGAAATACTTACTCGCCGCATGATGATTCTTTTCATCATAAAATTTTGTTCCCAGCGTCTCATAAGACTCTTGAACATCTTCATACAATCCTTCTCTCTCGAAGTAATCAATTCCTGCTAGCACTACTGTTTCGAGTATTTGAGTAGGTGAAGCATTGTTTAGCTCTTGTAAAATGAGATATCGATGTATGAACTCTTCTTGATTTAGTTTCTTACTAATATTTAATCCGTTCTCAATGAGTTCTGCTGCGACATCTCGCTCGTCCAGTTTGTAATGTTCCAACGCCTTTGCATACATGGCTTTGTAATGGTTTGGAGACTTTTCAATGACTTCAGATAAATAACGAATCGCTAAAGATGATAGGTTTTGTTTAGAATACATCCAACCCAAATTATGGCGCACCATAATAATAAACTTATCTTCTCCGACTTTCTGGAACTTGTCCATTGCACCCGCAAAATGTTCCTCTGCTAATGACCATTCTTTTAAGTTTATACAAGCTAACCCCAACAAGTTCTCACAAAATCCGACATTACGCTCATAATCAGCATGGGCTAAAAACATTTCTTTTGCCTTTGTTGTGTACTGAAAAGAGACCAGCGAATCACAAATATCAAAATGGAATGCACCTAACTTATAATAAAATTCAGCTTTCTCAACGTCATCATTGATAAGCTCTAATAATTTTTCGGCTTGATCAAAGTGTTCTTTTGCAACCTTGTAACTACCAGTTCCACTAGCATGGATAGCTTTAAAGAAATGATAATAATAAGTTAAAGTGTTGTTAGAAGGAATCTCAAAAGATTCTACTTTATCAAAACTACTTGTAGAAACACCTAAGTTATCAATTACATATTGATGACGAAAATCTAATAATGAATAGTATAATAATAAGTCCTGATCTTCTATATTTTGAATTTTATCATCAATTTCTTCTTTTAAACGATGCGCATTACTTATGCGCCGTGCACGAATTTCCACATACCAATCATTTAATAAGCCCAGAATCTGTTCGTTTCCTTTGATTGCTATATTCATAATCTACCCCCTCAATACCAATTATCATATATTCTTTTAATAATATAATAACAGAATTTGTAATTTAATAGGTGTGTTTTCAAATATATATCAATAAAATTCAGAATATTATTACTATTATTTTCAGAACTATAGCCTAACAAGAACCCCAAAATGAAATGAGATTCTTGTTTTACTGTCCAATACTATTCTATAAACCTAGCACACTAACAATCTGGCATGCTTTAGCATTGGCAACATGGTAGTACATCTCCAATCCTTTTCTTTCTGCACGAAGAATTTTCCCGCGCATTTTTGATAGATGCTGAGATACGGTAGATTGAGGTATATTTAATAGTTCCGTTAACTGTGTTACATTGCAAATCTTACGATGTTCTAACTCTTTTACAATTTGTAATCTAACTGGGTGAGCCATGATCTTAAGTAATTCTACATCTGCCTCTGGAATTTTGTTCATTTCATTATTTACTTGTAGTGTTTTCATTTTTGTTATCTCCCTTTTCATATTTTTTATTTTTAAATTAAGTTTTAAATGCATTTAATTATACTTACATGTAAATTTCTCTTGTTTAGCGATCTGTTTTACTACGATTTAATTTACTGTTTGGTTTTATGTACAGAAGTACGATTATAGCTAAAAAACCAACAAAAGATAGCATAGGTATCGAGATGAAACCAAATAAATTCAGGTAATCTTCTGTACAAGAAACTCCTACTGAACATATCTTCATCTCACTAGCTGGAAACGTTTGTATTGTAATTTGATATACAGATAACATTAAGCCGATACACGCAAATGGGAATGCATACGTGCTGACGTTCGGATCTTTTCTGTACATTCCTATCCCCAATATTAATACTAAAGGATACATGGCCATCCTTTGATACCAGCACAAATCACATGGAGGTAACTTCATCCATTCACTAAAAAATAAACTAATTAACATTGCGCTAGTAGCTATCGTCCAAGCAAATACAATGTGATACTTTTGAATGATCAACATCTTATTTTCGCCTCACCTAATTTTTAAAATACAAAACATTTGCTAATATATGACTAGTTTATTTCCGTGTTTCGAGTACCCTGTTTCAATGGAAAGTATCCAATCATTGATATCTTCCCAATCGTATCCCCTCTCTTTTAATTCTAAAGGGAAAAGATTTTCAAAATCACCACACATCTCGTACATGGTTTCTAATGCTTTTTCTAGCGGGCCAAATCTATATACCATGTGTGTATGTACTTTTTTGTTTTTCTTTTCTGCTACAACTAAATATACATACCGTCTTTCTTTCGCTAAAACAAACTTTAAAAATCCAGGTACTTGACTCACCTTTCACACTCCTTTTCGGTTTTCCTTACCAAGCTTAAAAGGATATGAGTAAGGAAAACTATTACGTTTTAATTTACTAATTTAATAAATGTTCCGTTTTTTTACTTTGAAAATACAAGAAAACGCTCATCATCACAATATTTATTACACCAGCTGCAGCCCCAATTTTGGAGATAACATACACATATTCATTATTACTAACTGGCAATAGACTCGCGAAAATAAATAAAATTGAAATGATAAAGGATAAGAGCATATTTCTTTTGTTTTCATTCATTCAAAAAACCTCCATTTTGCACAAATATTTGTATTACAATGGATTAAAGTGCTAAGCTGCATCATTACGGTTATAATGCCGGTTCTTTTCATTTACAAACCCTTTAATGCTCCACACGCCAGCCATTGATTCTTTTGCTTCTTTTTCTGCCTCTAGCATTTCGGGTAGTAATGTAGTATTAGGTTTAGAAATATAGGCTATAATCCCATAACCCGACTTGGCCATTAATTCATTGACGTGTATACCATTACAAAATACATAAGCCAATTTCCTACCATACTTGTCTTCTTTTGGTCCTTGATCATAAACCAAGGTTATACTTTTCCCATCTAGCTGTTTCTTTAAAAAGGAAGAAGCTTCTTTTCCCATCTTTTGTGGTGGGATTTTCTGAGATACAGACTCAGGGGTATCTAATAACAGTAACCTTACCGTCTGTTTCTGCCCCTTTACGTTCACGTCTATCGTATCTCCATCCTTTATATGTAACACCTTCCCTTTAACAGTCTCTAAGCCTTTTAATTTCCCCTTATAAGCTTCTGGAATATCAACAATACCTTTCCCTTCTACGTGCTGTTGTATTCCATTTTGTACTGCTTGGACAGGTCTCGAATCATTTTTTGTTTGCACGGAACTGTTACATGCTGACATTTGAATTACAAATGATGTTATACAAATAGCTTTAATCCATATTTTCATATCGAAATTTCTTCCTCCTACTTAAAATACGTAAATAGCTGTTTCTAATAAACAAACGGGCTATTCATAGTATTTACTTCTCGATAATTACAACATAGGCAAAACTGTATCCATTTTGGATGATCATTATAAAGTGCACTATATGACCGTTCCTTACACTGCGGGCATATTGCCACCATACTTTCTTCATACTTTTCCTGGCTTTTCAATTTTTCAAAAGATACATTATCAGACGCTATATTACTGGTACACAATATATATCCCCCTTTTGAGTCTTGAAATCGTAAAAATACATAAAAAAGGACACACCTATGGCATATGTATGCGTAGGTGTGTCCTTTTGCAAGATAGTTTTAGAAGTATTTTGTTACTTTCATCATATCATATTTCTTATTAATTTTATATATGAAATTTAAGATTTTGCGATATTATTTCTTTTTATTCGTTATAAACGTAATACGTTGTTTTTGTACATCATAGGTTAATTTTGCATCGAATTTTTCTCCGGTTTTCTTACTTTCAAATCCTGAGATTGTATCGGTCATATTCTTCTCTAATAACTTTTTTACTTGCCCGTTAGTTATTTTCTTTTTCAAAATGGTTCCAGAAACAATGAATTCGCAAGGCTTTTTATAATGTTCACATAAATAAGTGGTTTTCCCTACAATTACCCTTCCTTGGCACAAAGGACATTTCCCTATAGTACGATCATCCGTTGTTGGACGTTCAAAACAAATGCTAAGATCTTCTTTTAATCGGATAGCTGCAGTAAACTCTCCGTACTCTCCCTTAAAACCATGAATAAAGTCAGTAACGCGATTCTTCAATAATTTCTTCATCTGGCTATCAGATAATTTCTTTTCTTTAATTTTAGCGGATATTGCAAAATTACATCCGCTTTTATATTCTGAGCACCCAAAAAACGTATCACGTTTTAAAATGTGTCCATTTTGACACTTTGGACACTGACCTAGCGATAATTCTTCAACTGAAGGCAAATTAAAGCTGACTTCACCGTTAACAAATGCTAGATACGCAGAAAATTCTTTACCATTAGATTTAAAACCTTTTATAATGTCCGTTTTATTCTCTTCAAACAGTTTTTTAACTTGTGCTGTAGGAATCGTTTTTTCCTTTACTCTTTTGGGTAATCCCATGTTACAGTTCGGATGATTGCTGCACCCGAAAAACTTTCCTCTATCTAAAATTATTCCATTTCCACAAGGGCATTGGCATACTTCTATTTGTTGCTTCCAAGTCTCTATCAGATTGTACGAAACTGTGTCAGGAATTCTTATAATCTCTTGCGTTATTTTTTGTACAAACGCATTTGTTTGTGCAATAAAGTTCTCATAACTCATTTCATTCTTTTCAATGCGATGTATCATTCCTTCCATTTCTGCTGTGTACAGTGGATCTTTAATTTGCTGAACGGGAAATTGTTCAATAAAGGCACGGCCAATTGGAGTTGTTATAATTTTCCCCTTTTCAATGTCTATAAAATTCTTCTCGTGTAAAGCCGGTATAAAAGCCGCTTCTGTTGCTACGGTTCCAATTCGTTTTCCTTTCATCAGCTCTTTTAAATGTTCATCATCAATTTTACGACCAGCCGTTTCCATGAAAGTAAGAATTGAGCTTTCTGTGTGTAGAGCAGGTTTCTTTGTTTTGGATTCCAGCAACTCAAAATCATAGATTTGAAGTTCTTGTCCTTTCTGCAGGATAGGAACTTTAAATGTTTCCACACTTTCTTCCTCTACTTCCTCTTGGAACACTTCTAGGAAACCTTTTTCTCGAAGCACACTTTCTTTTATTTGATAGGTATTTCCCATTGCATCAATAAAGGGATACATCTCTTACCAGGTACACTGCAGGACGCATGAAATTGCCCACAAAACGTTTTACCACGAGGCTATATAGTTGTTTTTCAATCTCTGGACGACTTTCCTCTTGATATTGTTTAGTCGTCGGTATAATGGCAAAATGGCTTGATACAAGATCATTATCAAATGTTTTATGTTTTATATCAATGGCGTCAATATCGACGGATTGTACCAGTAAAGAATAACGACTCTTAGCTAGCGCCTGCATAACACCTTTTACCCGATCCACTTGTTCTGTAGGTAAATGCCTAGACGAAGAGCGTGGATAGGTTATGAAACCTTCTTCATACAAGTTCTGAATGTGTTTTTTTGCAGTTTCAGCATTAATTTGTAATTGTGCATGGGCGTCTTTGTACAAGTCCGTTAAGTTGTAAAGCAATTTAGGATTTTGTTTCCTAGTGCCCTCTTTAAATTCCTCAACCGTGAGATATTTCCCTTTTAGATTCTCCCCCAAACTTTTTAATGGCAATGGGTTTAACACCTGATCTTCTATTTTCATAACTGGCGTGAGTCCTAAATTAGTTACTAGTTGCAGATGATAATAAGACTGTTCCTTATAGTTTTCAATCGCTAACTCACGTTGACGTATCTCATGTAGCAAACACATTTGTACACGGCCAGATGACAATAAGAATTTATTCTGTGCTAATTTTGTGGTGCATCCCCTGGTTATATTCATCCCTAATAGATAATCTAGATACTGCCTTGCTTTAGCAGAATAAGCTAGTCCATCATACTTAGACGCGCTTTCTAATCGATTGAGAGCTGCTTCTAGTTCTGCAGCTTCAAAGGAGGATTTATATACGCGAGATTGCTTTTTATTCACCCCTGCGTATTCGTACACTTCCCTATAGATTAACTCTCCCTCGCGGTCCGCGTCACAAATATTCACGGCATGGTCAACATCAGGTCGCTGTAACAGTTTAACAAGTATTTGTAGTTGCTCTGCATTTTCTTGTATCACCTTATACGATGGTTGAAAAATTAAAGGTAAATGCTCTAACTGAAACACCTTATACTTTGGATCCATCTCCTCCGGATTTTTTAGTTCCAGTAGATGTCCACGGCACCAACTGACAATATAATGATCATTTTCATAATAACCGTAATAAGGTTTGCTACCAATGTACTTTTGTGAGTGACGGAATCGTGGCGATTTCATAATTTCATTGGCCACTTTTGGTTTTTCTGCAATAAATAACGTTTTCCCCATAACTTTCTCCTCCTTAAACAAAAAAAGGACACACCTACGCTATGGTTCTGCGTAGGTGTGTCCTTTTGCAATATGATTTTTTAGTATTGGATTAATTCAATTATAGCATAATACTTACTTTATGAAATTCGCTAAAAAAATGAAATTTACCTCAAGGGGAGTGCGCTCGTCCTACACTCATTATTATTTCCTTTTAAGTGTTATGTAAGTAGTTTATTATATTTTTATTTTCCATGATAATCCTTTTTAAATAAATTTAAAATTGATAATAAAATAACTTCTCCGTCTGTAGTTACAGGGAATAAATTAAGTATATTAGCAAAACACATAATCTTGAGCACTATCAAATTGCTGTTATCTCCATCTATAAATATACCAATAACTATTAAAATAATGGGTGCAGACGAAGAGATGATTAAATTTTGTATATCATTATAATTATTTTTATAACTTATAATTGGAGTTATAAAATAATGGAATTTAAGCTTCGGTTGTCTATGAAAAAATTTTGCGAAAAGCCAATGAATTGCTTCATGAAATATAACTACACTCAAAATAGAAAAAATATAGATGCAAAAAAGAGATAACATATCAATTGACATTATAATTTTTTTGTTTTCGTGAGTTGATTAATAAAGAAATAACAACCCAAATGATTAAAAATATTATATACATAAGTAACGCTTGCCAAGTTAGCGCAAATTGTGTATTTAATTCTTCTTTTGTCATCTCAGTAGTGATACGTAACCCTGTCAATGTTGTAACACTTCCACTTTCGTTGATTTGAAATAATTCATAGATATAATCAATAAAAAAAACAATAGCCCAAATCATTGAACCTATACCAATATATTTTGTTATTTTCATTTTGAATCACCATATTCTTTCTTTAGAATTATAAATAGAGCACTTAACAATACTAAAAGAGCCGGGTAAAGTGCACCATCAATACTGATTAATGCAGACAGAATTATAACAATAACAATTGTTAATAGAGCAGAAATTGTTTCGTTTATACTACTTTGGGATTTAGGAAATAAAAATCCTGCAATTGTTGCAACAAAGAAAATGTTTATTCCATATATATAAGGATTAATACTTTTAACTGCCATAATCCCCACTATAAGAGTCGGGAGCATAAGTATGATTGAAATACCAAGAAGAGATAATAACTCATCAATAGGTTTTATACCGTACAAATCAAATAACTTTCGAATTGATAAAGTAGCGTCAGCATAAGAAATTGCTACAAAACCTATAATAGGAAATAAAAAAACCAATACTTGGAGTGTACTCGACATATCATTTTTTACGATTGAAACGATTGAAACAATTATAATTAGCCCTGAAAAATACAAAAAATTTTTACTTCGTAAAATAGCTGGCATAGTTGTAGCAAGTCCAACTTTAATTACCGGTATACCTTTGAAATAGTTTGCCTCTACATACGTTGAATCCTTAGCTAAATACCTATTATTTATAAAATAAGCCAAAATTCCAATGAAAGAACTTATTGTTAAAACCATTAATGTTATTTGAAGAATTGTTATTTGTTGTAGACTAACCCAAAAATCAATTTTAAAACGGGTAACTAATAAATGAATTGTAGAAATTGTCATAAACATTAAATCTAATAAAAAATTTATTAATAGTTTTTTAGAACCAGTAAACCTTTCTAGTACAAAAGAATATACTGATTCTATAACTAAAAAACTTGCTATAAATACCGTGTGCAATGTTAGTAAAACTAACATTGCTGTAAAAATAGACATATGAATTAATTTTAATATAGGGGCTGCAATTATAATTACCAACTCAAAAATACATAAAGTAACACTTAATTTAAAAATTTTTTGACTAATACTAATTTCCCTTTCGGAAAAAGGTAAAGTCTTAGCGAAAAACAATGAACTTTTATTTAATTTAACAGTAGAATTTACCAAAATAAATAAAAAAACACCTAAGATAATAACTACATTAAAGTAACTGCTTAATGTAATTTTTGATGCAGACATAATTTGAGAAGCTGAAGAGCTACTAATTCCATCAGAAAGTATTCTTAATTCCACCATGTTTAAATAAAAATAACTAAGATATATAAATGTAACAAAGATGAGTAATCCATAACGATTAAACTTACTTTTAAAAAAAGGACGATTAAACAATCCATGAAAAGTATCATTATAAAAAAATTTAAGTATGATTAAAATGTTGCTGAATTTCAATGAGTTTTTCATGTAATACTCCTTCCCGTCTAATTAAATTAGTTAATTCATTAGTCGTTCCTTTAAAAGAAGTAAGTTCTCCTTGCCTCATTAAACGAATATCATTAGGAAACCTATCTAATGTGCCCTTGTCATGAGAAACTATGATTAATTTCTTTTTCTTGCTTAATATATTAAAAATTTCTTGAACTAAAATAACTGTTTCAAAGTCTAAACCACCAAAGATTTCATCTGCGATGATATAATTCGTATTTGCTGTTGCAGCTACTGCAATTTGAATTTTCTTTTTCATTCCAAAAGAAAAAGACTCTAATTTTTTATTTTGACTAGAAGTTAAATCTAAAAGATTCAAGAAAAATGATAACTGATCAGGTGCACTTGAATTATATCTACTTAAAACAAAATCAGCATATTCTTTACCAGTCATGTAGTCAGGTAAATAAAAGTCTGAAGGAAGATAAAAGATTTTTGATTTATACTCTTTTGTTCCTGGCATTAAACCATCTATCGAAATACTTCCAGAGTCTGGTTGAAGAAGGTTTGTTAGCATATTCAAAAATGTAGTTTTACCACTACCATTTATTCCAACTATGACTGAAATTCCATTATTTGAGAATTCAGTATTTAATTTATTAATAACTACTTGATTTCCAAATTTTTTTGATAAATTTTTTATTTTTAGCATTATATTTATCTCCTAAAAAAAGAGTTCTACTGAACTCTTTTTTTTCATTTATTAAAAGTTACCTGGCTTTACAGCCTATGCCCATCTCCCAAACTTTTGGCCAATTCAGCTTGATATTTCCATTAAAATCATAACCGCGGCTTGTACAATAAAATGCATAAGCCATAAGTGAACCCAAAACTAAAAGTGCAAATACCATCCAAAACCATCTGTTTTCAAGAAGACTACGATATTTTTCTGTAAGCACTACATGATATGAAGTTAACATAGCATTCACAAGATTTCCCCCCAATCATAGTTATTATAAGAAAATTTAATTTTTAAAAAATTAAGAAAATAAAATCTTCTTATTTTTTAAATATTAACTTTTATGGTGTTATTTGTAAATGTTTTTTTAAAAATATTTTATTTACTAGATTACTATTCTCTTACCTATCTGTTTTCGAGGGTCCCGCCACATCACTATCAAACTAACAATTGATATATCCTCAAAAACGAGAAAATTGATATCTTTAGGTAAAAATATACATTTTTTTTGTTTTGGGGACATTATAAAACTCTTAAATTGTTGTATATTTGAATTAATCCCCAAAATTCTTTTTTTACTTCTCCCAAAACTATAAACTCATAATATAAAGCTTTAAGTCTTATCTAAACTTTTTTACATTTATCACCCTCCATTTCCAATATATAAAGTAATAGTAGTCCAATCAACTGAAAATGTATATATTTTACAATCAATCCATCTATTATAATCATCTGAATTTCTGTATATAACTATAAAAACTAAGATTTATTATTCACGATATGTAGTCTAAAATCAAAATACATTATATGACTAATGTAGATGGTGTTGCAAAACTCATAAATATCCAAAAATGAATGCATAAAAAAATCCGTTTCCTTGGAAGAATAATAGTAACCGAAACTATTTCAAGAAAGGACGGATTTGCTAGTATGGTAACCAAATTTGATGAAAATCAATCCTAGGAATGGTAAACAAAGTAAGAGTACACATCGTCGTGTATTATCTCATTTTATACAAACCATCCTTGGCAAACAATTGATGAAGGAACGCGGGAAAATTGAACAACAGTTTAGTAACCTAAAAGATAAAGGGCTGGAACAGCCACGTTTGTATGGTCAAAATCACTATCTATTACATGTTCAGCTAGTTTTTCTGATTCATAATATTGCATGTTTATTTTAGTTTTGCAACACCATCTAAATAGGGTTCTTTCTTGTTTCCCTCAAATGTAAAGGCACCATTCTTGGGAATTTTCATAATAAAAAAGATTTATTTTAACCTTATGCGAATACTAAAGTCCATTTCAATTGAAATGGACTTTAAAACCTTTTATTAGACATCTTCTACTCTTTTTTCTTCATTACAAAATCTTTAAAATTCCCCCTAAGCTTGTAATACTTCATGTTAAGACGAATAGCTACTATAGAGATTACGATAAACCCTACTACATATAACATGTCTCTATCTCCATTTCTTATTGTTTAGCAAACTTATTTTTTAGATACTTCTCATGTTTCTTTTCAATACCCTTATCCGTTATGTTTGCTCGCAACATAGTTTGATGAATATGTTGGACCTCATCATTTGTTAGTTGCACCTCAGTATATGATTCAATACAACTTTTTAAGTCGTTATAATATAGGGCGTGTTTACCTTTAGAATGAACATCTACTCTTTTTAAACTGCATTTTGGATGAAACGCTGCTATAGAGATGCACGGCAGCTGTTGTTCCATCACCCATTCAATTGCTTTTATATGCTTATAGTTTTGTCGAAATGGATTTTGAAAAGAGGATTTCTTTCTAAAAATACCCTGTGTCCACCTTGCCGCTTTCTCACTTCCATAGATCCATCCTTCATAGTTCTTTGTCTCTACAACAAATACACCGGTTTCCGCGATAACAATATGGTCAATTTGTGTTGTATCACCGAACTCCGTATAAACTGTCACATTATGTAACACAAAGTAACTTTTTGGATCTAATTTACTTAGTATACGTTTTACCAGTTTCTCTCCAGCTTTCCCTTTCCATTTTGGTACATGTTTTTTCACAACACTATTCAACGGTATTAGAACCGCAATGAGAATCAATTCGAATATCAATACTTTCATAATAAAGTCCTCCTTTTTACACCCTTGCATTTCTGCGCATTAAACGATAGACATGCGTTTCTAATCCTAAAATAAAATATGAGATACATAAGCCTTTTATCACCATCTCTATAAACCCTAAAGCCAATGAAACAAGGAGCCCACCTCGAAACTGAAAAGGTCTGGTTACTCTTCTATTTACTGGCTTTTCAATGACGCCAAAGTTGGCCCAGGTAGGCAAACGTTTTTCCACATTTTTCACGGTACCCATTAATCCGTATTTTAACGATAGAATGAAACATCCAATTAATAAATAAACAACAGAAGAAAAATAGATAGATAGGCCTATTACGATACATGTCAGTAACCAGCCTATTAATATAGAATTTCGCAAAGCAATATATTCTCGATTTCTATTCAATACAAACAGTCCTTTCAAAATTAATAAGGTTATTTTTATTTGGAAAATATTTACATCTAATAATAAGCATGATATGATGTCTATATTAATTTAAGAATTAGCCTAAAAAGGATTGTGATAGCCATGTTAAAACTTGTAGTAAATAATACCGGAACAGAACCAGAAAGTGATTCAGCCTTTTCAAACTATTTCACTTGCAAAGACTGTGTATATTATCTTTCAAAATCAGATTCTTGCAGTCTACAATTAGCAGCTGATTCAAATAGTCCCCTTATTCCTTATGAGTGTGGGAATTTTGAGGAAACCTATGAAATCGGAACGGAAGATCCATTGAATTCACACATACATCAGCAACTTCGTGAAGAAAAAGCGCAAATACTAGCTGAAAGTTATCCAGCACAACCTTCTATTGATCCCATTCATAAAGACGCAATATGGTTTGGGGCAATAAACTATGGTTGTTGGATTATAAATGATTCGAAGAAACGTTTTGCACTTGCAGAACAGGTTCCTTTCGGTGATAATAATATGTCATCTGAAAAATACGCATCTCCTTTTCCTTTACATGACCATGGTGCAAAAGAAGGTATTAGGCACTATATGTGCTGGTATGTAAACGAAAAAGGAATAGGCGAATACCATATACTTATTGGCGGTGTCATCATGAAAATTGCAGAAGGAGTTAAGGAACTTGGATTCAATAACTAATCACATCTATAAGAAAAGAATGTTAGAACATACCATACTATTTAGTTTGGTACAGCTGGTACCACTGATCATATCTACCAGTCTCATTTATATATTGCTAGAACTTACTGATACGGAGTGGATAACCTGGTTTAGTTATGAAGGGATCTTTGCCGTTCTTTTCCTTATAACGAGGTTCCAGGTGTTCCAAAATAAGAAAAGTATTATTTCTTTGAATCAATATGAAAAGTGGTTTTCAAAGTTAAATATTTTCTTAATCTCTATATTTCTAGTGTTATTTGCATCCATACCAACTCTATTAAAGATCGCTTTCATTCTACAAATGACTATTATTCTATTTCTATTAGAGCGCATTTGTTTGTATATTAATTGTTTACCGACACATAATTTATATAGGATAAAAGAGATCATTTGTGATAAAAAACAACTACAAATCGAACGAATCATTCCAAATAATGAAGAACACGGTACTCATACAATCAAAACAAAAGATGGGCAATATTTTTTATATACCGCTGTATATTTGAGCGGCATACTATCACCAATATCGAAAGAAGTATTTGAAGAATATGAAAGAAAGAACCTAATGGGTAGATAAAAGGTACTGAATGTAGATTCAGTACCTTTTCTATTTTTATATATAGTTCTTTACATATTAGCAAATAGCCATGGAGCGAGTACGGCTAACATACACAGCAAACAAGATCCCGTTATGACACGGTTGGCCCAACGGTAATATTCCGGTTGTTTCGTACTCTCATGAATTCTTCTTAAACGAATACCTGCGATTAACATAAAGGGTGTGAAAATAAGTGCTGTTGCTTTAAACAGGTCTAAAAAATCCGTAAAGATGTTCATAAACGAAAATACATCGGAGCTGAACAAGAAGTACACACTTAGTCTCATCGACATCATGCTGATAAATGAGAAAATCATACTTCCGGTTGCCCACTTCATCCATTGACCATTCTTTGTAATTAATGCCATAACCATGACAATAACGCCTAATACGAATGAAATAGAAAAGATATTGACTCCTACTTTAAAAGCCGGCGCATACAATCCTTCAATCTTTTGTATGATTGATGATCCAAACGAATCATCTTTCTCTGTTGTTTTCGTTCGATTGTTTAGTCCATCTTTAAATGATGACGAAACATCATTTCCTTTTAATTCATTAAAATCTACTTTTACAGAAGCTTGAGCTGCTTGTAAGGGTACAAGTAATAAAACCATCAAAACAAGCGTGCATAAGACCCCTATCATTCCTTTTTCATGTTTCATCACACATCACCCGCTAATTTTGGTTTAATGCTCTTTAATTTAATTTCATTTCCTTCTGCAGCATAATAAAGATCTGCTGCATAATAGATATTTGCTTTTGTATATGCCCCCATAATTGCATTTGCAATTTCTTCTTTTTCTACTGCCTCATATGTTTCATTTTCATTGTAAAACTCAATTTCAATTCGATTAATATTATTATTTAATACTGTAATATGTAACTCTTTTAAGCTATCTAAGCGATTGCCTAATCCACACACTAACTTAAATACTTTATTTGCAATTGTTGGTGGTTTGACATATGTCGTATTAAAATGAATTGTTTCATCATCTATCACACCATCTTCCTCGACTTCACACGTCATAATGAAAGAATGATTTTGTTTTTCAATTTCTTGTTGACTCAACTTGCGATCAATGACATACTTCACGCTTGTTGACAGGTTTTCTATATATTCATCCAGTTCGGTATTTGAAATTTTAACCTCTGAGAATTCCGGAAAAATCATGTAAGCGTGTATATTAGAACTACTTTTACTTACACGTAATACCTGGACTTGTTTCTTTTCATAGCGCACCGTTTGTTCTAATTTTTCTACTACATTGTTACTTATGGAATTAATATTCATTTACATTCACCTTTCAAAATTGTTATTTTTTTAAATCAAAAATATTTTTCACTTCATATAATCCTCATGTTTGGATTTAATCTATTTTAAGCATTGTAATATTACGAAGAGTTCTCAATTCTCCTGTTTTAAGACTGTTAATCACTTCAATCTCAAAACATTTTAATATTACAATGACGTACAATGTCTCATTATAGTCGAATATCCTTATATGGTGAATCATTCTGTCCCACTCATTTGTACAAAAATAAAAAAATGTTTTATTCTTGTACAAATGAGTGGGAAAGTGCTGTAGTTCATGCTATTTAACTAAGAAAATACAACTAGGAAATAGAACTATATATTCCCTAGTTGTCTATTACTCCATTCAACTAGTGTATAAGAATAAGGTGAATCGACCTCTAATTTCATATACAGTAATTGATTTTTCGGTAATATCTCTCCCTCTGTATGAATCCAATAACGCTTTTTATTAGACATATTTATGACACGTGTTAGTTCTTGTTCTTGTTCTATTACTTTTGCAGTCCACCTCACAAAATCCATATCTTCAACATCAGCTACTCCTTGTTGAACAGGAAAAACGTGTTCCGTTTCCGGTGGAATTGAAACATATTCTGGTTGTGGATACATGTCCTCATATTCGAATAATTCTTCAGGTATATCCTCATCACTTGGAAAAGGAATATCACAAACAACTTCAGGAGTAGGAGTATGATGAAAAGATTCAGCATACTCCACTTCTTCTATATCCTCATTTTTGAATCTGTTACTCTCTTCCTCACCCAGATTCTTATGAACAGATGTAGCAACTAAATCATATATACTTGCTACATCCTTTTCTAAGGTGATCTCTTTTGTTGGAACAGTAACACGCTCTTGTTCCCTTCCAATAGGTTTATTTTCTCTTGGGCACCAATAAACGGGGCGTTCCACCGGTTTATTTTCCATTTCTTTTTTCTTGGCTTCTTCTATTAGAAATTTTTTCTTTGAATTACGAACTACCAAAAATACATAACAAAATAGACCAATAAAAATTTTTGTAAACATAATATTCCCCTCCAAGTTCTTTTTTACAATAAAAAAAGGAAGATCCAAGTATATACATCACTTAGTTCTTCCTTTTACCCTCTATACACTACCTCGACTTTATTAAAACGGTAGTAAATCATTGTAATCTCCGATAGCTCATCCAAACCAGCTAATATATCATCCGGCTCTTGAGATTGCTCTCTTGTTTCCTGCTCTTTTGGATCATCTAACACTACCAAAATCTTATCTTTTTTCATATCTATCCCTCTGTCTTCCTTATTTTTCAATCTCATAAACAACTTCCTCGTAGTCAAAAAAATAATCTTTCAGCTTACGCATAAATTTACGAAACTTCGGTTCAGCTACGATCTTTGTACCATGATAAAAACTTTGTTGCCCGACAAAGCGCCATAAGATAACATAGCCTCCTTTTGCTTCCTGTATGCCTTCAATAAATAACGTAATTTCTTGAATGGCTTCCTTTTCATGAATGGCGTTTGGTCTAAAATATTGCATTTTACCATCAGGAAATATGATTTCTGCCTCTAAGCAACCTCGCAATTGATTAATTCTCGATCTAGATTGGATTAACATTGCTGATGCAGCATATGACTTCTGGTTATTTTCCATTCGTGTTTTATGTTCCTCTGCTGTTGGTACTAATCTTAAGTGTCTACAATCTTTTTTCATTTTCATATCTCCTCTAATTTGCAATTTGTTATGAATCATAATCCAGCCTGCGAACTTGAAAACAACACAAAAAGAGCTTCTTCAAGTCGATTAAAAATGTGCATAGCAAAATAAGCTATATATACACTAATCGGCTCAAAGAAGCCCTTTCACAATTGAAACAAGACGCAACTTGCTTCTACAACTCAACCACAACACAAAAAAAGTGTGGGAATAAACGGAATCAAATAAACTAACAATATACCTACATATTATATAATATAGGTATATATTTCAAGAAGTTTTAATTAAAGTTAACGCATTACCTAAAAAATCCTGCTTCCTCAAGCTTATGAAGGATGATAGTCAAAAAGTATCCGAGTAATGCGTTAAGGTTTAATTGAATACTATAAGTGTTTTACCACTTTCAATCCACACACCTACTAGAGGTGTGAAGCCCATACAATCCCTTTAGACGTGTAGCGCTAGCGATTTCAATCCGCGCACCTACATGAGATACGACATTAAGGTGTTTTAGAAAGGCCACCCACTTTGATATTTCAATCCACGCATCTATAAGAGATGCGACTTCTCTGTATCCTTTTTTGCTAAGAGTTTAAACTGATTTCAATCTGTGCACCTATACAAGGTGCCACCAGCACGAAATTTATCATCGCAACACCATCTGGTATTTCAATCCATGCACCTAAAAGAGGTGCGGAAAAATTGGACCCTCGGTGAGTATAATGCACTACTATTTCAACCCACACATCTATATAAGGTGCGACCATATCCTTTAACTTTTCCTTTAACAAACACATAATTTCAATCCACATACCTACAAGTGAAGTGAACCCCGAAAGTTAGACAGGTCGTTTCATTAGGCAGGCTCTAGGGTATGAGCCCGGTATTGTACTGGGCTCATACCCTTTAATTTTGCCTTAATTCTTTTATGATTATAGTATTCTATATACTTTGCTAATTCTTGTTTGAAATGTGTTATACTTTCAAATTCTTTTCGATACAGAAATTCCGATTTCATGATACCGAAGAAATTTTCAATAACGGCATTGTCATAACAGTTTCCTTTGCGAGACATACTTTGAGTTATGCCACAATTCTTAAGAGAATGACGGTATTGTTTCATT
>NZ_FNUW01000012.1:37347-183702 GCF_900108285.1 Bacillus sp. ok061
TTTAAAGCGCGGTGCGCTGTTTTGTTTTTTGAAAAAGCGCGTATAAGCATCCGCAAGATTGCGAACAGACGACTGAATCGCAATACTATCCACTTCTTTTAGCCAAACAAGCTCTTTCTTCATGGCAGGTAGTTTGGCAGAGCATGTACCATAGGTCAAGCCTTTTCCTGTCTCTTTGTATGCTTGATCCCATAAGGATAGGAAATGATTGAATACAAAGCGAGAACACCCAATCGTTTTGTTGATTAGAATTGCTTGTGCCTGATTTGGATAGATACGAAACTTATAGGCTTTATTCATCATTATTTAATTCACCTCCATTTCGGTATATGACTATTACACACCGAACATACATTCGATAGATAGTGGAGTAACACTTTCTGTATGTCGAACAATTAAGATGGCTTCCTGCCATCACTTGTTCGAAGCCAATTCATCTCCCACCTACTCACTGGGCTGTGACCCTTCACGCTCCTTGAGGAAGGACTCTTCTTGGCTAAAATAATAAAAATATCCATTCAAGTTCGTTCCTCCTAACATAAATTTGATATTTATTTGATGTATTATATCTAATTGGGAACATTTATGAATCAAATATAATTGGATTATCATAATTAACTTATTTTTCTGAATTTTATTGAAAAATAAGTATAATACAATTAAACGAACTGGATACTTCGCTATAATAGTAATATATAACATTAGTAGACTTTTATGGGATGGGGGAATATATAATGATGGTTTCAGCTAAGGGGAATAATGAAATTACAAAGCTATTAAACGATTGGTATCTTGAAATCCGCTCAAGGCGTATAGATAATGCACATCAATTAAAAGAAATAATTGATTCTAAGATTTATAGTATTGAAGAAGATCAAGATTTATTACTCTACTACTCACTACTAGATTTTAGATATCAAATTGTAATTGATAATTTAAGCGTTTCAAAAAGCAGCTTTGACAAAGTTGAGGCTTTTGATATGCCTACAGATAATTTCTTAGCTTATTATTATCACTTTTCCAAAGGGATTCATGCCTCTACTATTGGTGAATATCAAATTGCAAAAGAGAGTTATGAAAGCGCAGAAAAACTTTTAGACTGCATTCCTGATGAATTGGAAAAAGCGGAATTTTATTATAAAGTTGGAGCTTTCCATTATGACATATATCAAGGACTCTTATCTTATAAAAAAGTAGCAGAGGCAAGAGAAGTCTTTGCTCAACATGCTGAGTATGAGATCAATGTAGCATTCTGTGATAATCTTATAGGCTTAGCTTGTACTCATTTGAGAGAATGGGAGCTCGCTGAAGAATATTTTACAAAAGCAATGGATATGTTCCAAAAAATAGACGAAGAGCAATTTATTTTAATGGTGCGTCAAAATTTAGGATTAATGTATGCAACTCAAAACCTTTCGCCATTAGCTATTAGATATCTTTCAGAAGTAAATCAAAAAATGCCTAACAATTATAAGGCACTTTTTATTGAGGCAAGGGAACACATGAAGGAAGGAAATCACTCCGTTGCCAAAGATCTCATAGCAAAAGGATATTCCGTTTGTCAAGAGATTGAAAATATAGAGTATCTTCACCATTTTAAAATATTAGATGCAATGAATGGAGGTTTTCCTGCCGAAGCACTTGAAAGGACAGTGTTAAAAGGCGTATCATATTTTAAAGAGCAAGAACTTTTTGAATTCATTAAGGAATACAAAGAATATCTTGCTACTGCATTTTATAAAGAGCATAACCATATTAAAGCAAGTCATTATTTCTATTCATGTTCTCAAGCAGGAAAAAAAGTTATTGAGAAGGAGGCATTAAAATGAAAAAGACAATTCTCGGTTTAGTTGGTGTAATTACTATTTTTACTTTAATGTTTGGTGCCCAATCCCCTACAGAAACACATAAAGCTATTGATGTTATTCAATATGCACACGGAAATCATGGTGGTTAAGGTCTTAATTGAACGAGCATAAAATCGCACAATACACTGATAGCAATACTGACGGATATTAAATAAAGGTCTTCACTTCATTGTGAGGGCTTTTATTTTTTTATAAGAACCCCAATTATAACATTTTTAAAATCTACTATATTTAAAAATATTATAATTACATCAAACCTTTTACATCTATAAGAGAAACTTAAAAAGATTAAAATGTTTAAAGAGAGTAAGAAAATATTGATGTATACACAAAAAAACTTTTTATAAAAATTAATAGAGGAACAAAAGTAGTAACAAATTTTCTAAACACCGGAGTTATAATACCTGGAATCATTATTGCTGAAGATAAATTTTCAGAACTGATCTCCAGTAATAGAAATCAACAATTCCCTTATAATTAAGCGATTTCAACAGTTGTTGTATAAACTATCTTAAACTCCAATGGCTCATTATTAATATATGAGCCACTAAAAAAGTATCCTTATTAAAAGGATTTACCACATATATATATATCAACAAAAACAATAATATTATAATATATAAATGAAATAAATATATTGAGAAATATAGAATAAAATTGAATATTCTTTCTTTTTGTCGTAAAATCAATATGAGTCAAGTGACAACATCTCTCTAACTCTTCTAAAAGAATCCTTTATGACATGGGGATTCTTTTGCTTTAGACAAATTATTCTTATTTTAACATTTGCAAAAAACTCTTCTTAACCAACTACTCAACAAATGTAAGTAAGGATTTAGTTTTATGAATATTTTTATGATCTAAGCAACAGGTAATAGCCTTCAATATTTGTTAGATGTAAAAATATATAAAAAAACCAAAAAGATGATCTATCAATACTGTAAGAAGATTTGCTGCTAAACATACATTTTTTCATTGTACCCTTTATAATCTGAGCATTTATAGCCATGAATTCTTCTATTTGTACATATAATATTCTTTATATCTCTCAAAATTTGTTTTTTTTGTTCGTGTTGATGTTATGGGTGATTTTAAAGATTTAGATACTGCTACTTGCTTTGGTGTTTGTAATGTGCCCCGTTTCTTAAGTTCTCTATACAAACTACTCACATTGCACCTCAGATTTTTTGCAATAGTTGGATATTCCTCTCCTTGATTAAATAATTGTACTGCTTTTTTACATTTTATGTCCCATTTTTCTTCTGACGTTTGAAATTTTTGAGTTCGTTTTTTAACTCTATTTTTTTCTAAATTAATACCCTCTCTTTCTATTTTACATCGCTTGGAAGAATACTGTTCTGCGTCTGCCTTACGCCCGGAATGCTCCTCCTGTAAACGTATCATTTTTACTTTTTTCGCAATTTCTCTCAAGTTAAAGTCACCTCATTTCGTTTGATAAATTCTACCAGTACTTGATCACCCTATTGTCTGTATCCCCAATCATCGTTTATAAACAGCTATAAATACTCACATTCCCCTTATAATAGTTTTCAATCTAATATTTACGGAAAATTATAATCAATTCTATTTTTACATAATTGGAAACTATAGTAAATTGATAATATTGACACAGAATATTCTAAACTTTAATTCAGACTATACACATCAACAAACTAAATATCCCCTTTGCTTGAAAAGTCAAAAATATCGTTTTCGCATAGTAAAACACGGTATCCTCTATTCAGAGTCATACAAAACAAAATACTTTATCTATTGTAGCTATGGCCCAAAGAAAAAGAATGCAGACATGTACTGCACTCTTTTTTAGTAACCTCTAAATCAATTTTTCACCACAGTCAGCTCCTCCATTATTAGAAGGACTAGACTTTAAGCTTGTGAATTTATCATTTTGCAGTACATCAGCTTTTGCAGCTATATTTAACAATACTCTTTCTATCATCCTATTTCGAGTTAAAATTAAAGACCTAATACTCCGACAATCTGACATGCCTTGGAATTCACAATATGATAATACATCTCTAATCCCCTTCTTTCTGAGCGAAGAATTTTCCCACGCATTTTAGATAAATGCTGAGATACGGTAGATTGAGGCACATCTAATAGCTCTGTTAACTGTGTTACATTACAAATTTTGTGGCGTTCTAGCTCCATCACAATTTGTAATCTAACTGGATGGGCCATGATTTTTAATAGTTCTATATCCGCCTCTGGAATTTTGTACATTTCATTACTTACTTGCATTGTTGTCATTTTTTATTTCTCCTTTTTTAATTTCTTTTTATTTTTTATCTATTTATAGGTATTTTGTAATTATTCGAGCATATTGTTCATAATTACTGTATTGTTTAATCTTTTGTCTCTCTCAGGTTTAATATATAGAAGTATTATGATAGTTAAAAATCCAACAAAAGATAGCATAGGTATTGAAATGAAGCCAAACAAATTCAAGTAATCTTCTATACAGGAAACGCCTACTGAACATATCTTCATTTCACTTGTAGGAAAAGCCTGAATTGTGATTTGATAAACAGCTACTAATAGGCCAATACATGCAAATGGGAATGCATATGCTCTTACGTATGGATCTTTTCTATACATTCCTATACCTAATATTAATACCAATGGGTACATGGCCATCCTTTGATACCAGCACAAATTACATGGCGGCAGCTTCATCCACTTACTAAAAATCAAACTTAATAGCATTGCAGTAGTAGCTATCGTCCAAGCAAGTGCAATGTGATACTTTTGAATGATCGACATCTTAATTTCGCCTCACCTTTTTTTAAAATGCAAAAGATTTGCTAATATATAACTAGTTTATTTCCATGTTTTGAGCATCCTGTTTCAATAAACAGTATCTAATCTTTAATATCTTCCCAGTCATACCCCTTCTCTTTTAATTCTAGAGGGAAAAGATTTTCAAAATCACCACGCATTTCGTACATGGTTTCTAATGCTTTTTCTAGCAGACCAAATCTATATACCATGTGTGTATGTACTTTTTTGTTTTTCTTTTCTGCTACAACTAAATATACATACCGTCTTTCTTTCGCTAAAACAAACTTTAAAAATCCAGGTACTTGACTCACCTTTCACACTCCTTTTCGGTTTTCCTTACCAAACTAAAAAGAATATGAGTAAGGAAAACTATTTAGCTTTAATTACTAATTTAATAAATGTCCCATTTTTTTGCTTTGAAAATACAAGAAAACGCTCATCATCACAATATTTATTACACCAGCTGCAGCACCAATTTTTGAGATAACATACACATATTCATTATTACTAACTGGCAATAGACTCGCGAAAATAAATAAAATTGAAATGATAAAGGATAAGAGCATATTTCTTTTGTTTTCATTCATTCAAAAAACCTCCATTTTGCACAAATATTTGTATTGCAATGGGTTAGGGGTTAATCTGCATCATTACGGTTATAATGCCGGTTCTTTTCATCTACAAAGCCTTTAATGCTCCATACACCAACCTTTGATTCTTTCGCTTCGTTTTCTGCTTCTTTCATTTCAGATAGAAATGTAGTATTAGGTCTAGAAATATAGGCTATAATCCCATAACCCGACTTGACCATTAATTCGTTGATGTGTATTCCATCGCAAAATACATAAGCCAATTTCCTACGGTATTTGTCTTCTTTTGGTCCCCGATCATAAACAAATGTTACACTTTTCCCTTCTAGCTGTTTCTTTAAAAAGGAAGATGCTTCTTTTCCCATCTTTTGTGGTGGAATTTTTTGAGATACAGACTCAGGGGTATCTAATAACAGTAACCTTACCGTCTGTCTCTGCCCCTTTACGTTTACGTATATTGTATCTCCGTCTTTTATATGTAATACCTTCCCTTTAACGGTCTCTAAGTCTTTTAATTTCCCCTTATAATCCCTGGAATATCAACAATAGCTTTCCCTTCTACGTGCTGTTGTATTCCGTTTTATACTGCTTGGGCAGGTCTCGAATCATTTTTTGTTTGCGTCGAATTGCTACATGCTGTCATTTGAAATACAAATGATGTTATACAAATAGCCTTAATTCATATTTTCATATCGGAATTTCTTCCACCTAATCAAAATACGTAAATAGCTACATCTAATAAACAAACGGACTCTCTATTGTATTTACTTCTCGATAATTACAACATAGGCAAAACTCTATCCATTTTGGATAATCATTATAAAGTGCTCTAAATGAGCGTTTCTTACAATTCGGACATATTGACACTATGTTTTTTTCATTCTCTTCCTGACTTTTCAATTTTTTAAAAGAAACATTAGTAGATGCTATATTACTGGTACACAATATACATCCCCCTTTTGAGTCTTGAAATCTTAAAAACAAATAAAAAAGGACACACCTATCGCATATGTATGCGTAGGTGTGTCCTTTTGCAAGATAGTTTTAGAAGTATTTTGTTACTTTCATCATATCATAATTCTTATTGATTTTATATATGAAATTTAAGATTTTACGATATTATTTCTTTTTCTCATGTATAAACATAATGCGTTGTTTTTGTATAACATAGCTTAATTTTGCATCAAGTTTTTCTCCATTATTCCTATTTTCAAACTTGAAATTGTATTGGTCATATTCTTTTCTAATAACCTTTTTTTTCGTGCTAGTTATTTTCTCTTTCAACATAATGTTATTTTTCTTTTATTTTGGGTAAACAAATATTACGGGTGGAAAAACGAAAAACTTCTCTTATTCTAAAATAATTCCCTCGACACAAAGATACTGTCTCATACAAGCATTCAACTTAATAAATATGTTTTAGGAAGGTTAGAAAAATGGATATTTTATTAGCGATTTTACCAGCCTTATTTTGGGGAAGTATTGTACTCTTCAACGTTAAACTAGGAGGCGGTCCTTACAGCCAAATACTTGGGACTACCCTTGGCGCTTTAGTTTTTTCTATCGGTGTTTATATTTTTATAAAACCCGTTTTGACGCCCGTAGTGATAATTATCGGGATTATATCTGGCCTATTTTGGGCATTAGGACAAGCCAATCAATTGAAAAGTATTGATTTAATTGGGGTTTCTAAAACAATGCCTATTTCAACAGGGATGCAATTAGTTTCGACTACTTTATTTGGGGTCATTGTATTTCATGAATGGTCAACAACAGCATCTGTTGTATTAGGTGTTCTGGCACTTCTTTGTATCATAATCGGAATCGTTCTCACATCTCTCCAAAGCAAAGAGGAGAAAAACGATGAACAAAAAGGAAATTTGAAAAAAGGGATTGTGATGTTATTAATTTCAACTCTTGGTTACTTAGTATATGTGGTAATTATCCGCCTATTCGGTATAGACGGATGGTCAGCGTTATTACCACAAGCCATTGGTATGGTGTTAGGTGGAATTCTACTAACCTTTAAGCATCAACCATTTAATAAATATGCGATTCGCAATATTATTCCTGGTTTAATTTGGGCAGCAGGAAATATGTTTTTATTTATTTCCCAGCCGCGTGTAGGGGTGGCAACAAGTTTTTCCCTTTCCCAAATGGGGATCGTGATCTCAACTTTAGGTGGAATTTTTATATTAGGTGAAAAGAAAACAAAACGACAATTTATTGCGATTGTCATTGGAATTATCTTCATTATTGCAGCTGGCATTATGTTAGGAATTGCTAAAGGATAAAAAGGAGGAAAAAATTATGTATACAGATTTAAAAGGGAAAGTTGTTGTTATTACGGGTGCATCCACAGGATTAGGAAGAGCGATGGCAATTCGTTTTGGAGAAGAACAAGCCAAAGTTGTAATTAATTATTATTCAAACGAATCAGAAGCAAATGAGGTAGTACAAGTAGTTAAACAAGCAGGTGGAGAAGCGATTGCGATAAAAGGAGATGTAACAGTTGAATCAGATGTTATCAATCTCGTTAAATCTGCTGTGAAAGAATTTGGTACACTGGATGTCATGATTAATAATGCGGGTATTGAAAATTCAGTACCTTCATATGAAATGCCATTAAGTGATTGGAATAAGGTAATTGCTACGAATTTAACAGGGGCTTTCTTAGGGAGCCGGGAAGCAATTAAATATTTTGTTGAGCATGATATTAAAGGTAGTGTTATTAATATGTCAAGCGTTCACGAGCAAATTCCATGGCCATTATTTGTACACTATGCAGCAAGTAAAGGTGGCGTTAAGCTAATGACAGAAACATTAGCACTAGAATATGCACCAAAAGGAATCCGTGTAAATAATATTGGGCCTGGTGCTATGAATACGCCGATTAATGCTGAAAAATTTGCGGATCCAGAAAAACGTGCCGATGTTGAAAGTATGGTTCCTATGGGATATATCGGAGAACCGAAAGAAATTGCAGCGGTAGCAGCATGGCTTGCTTCTTCACAAGCGAGCTATGTAACAGGTATTACACTGTTTGCTGATGGTGGTATGTCGCTATATCCATCTTTCCAAGCTGGACGTGGTTGATTGATATATAACTAAATTAGTTACTTTCAATATGTTTAAATGCGGCAGTTTGCTTTTTTATTGAATAACTTTTTAATTATTCGTGACATCACATACATTTTGTAAAAAATACACTTTTCTTTCTGTAGAATTATAGGAAAAGATAATGTTATTTTAGGTTTACAATTTCGCTTTAGTTAAATGCCGATGGGTAAAGAAGCCCTATTAAATTTAATATTATAATCAAAACAAAGGTATCCTTTATTATAAGGTATTCCTTTGTTCTGATTATATAATTATCTATTTTCAATTTCCAAGTAGCCCATTTATATAGTATGTTTATAGGTTACCTAGGATAAATTATAATATTATTTGAAATTAGTTTTCCTATAGGCTGTGTATGAGCGGCATCTTTGTATAATTGAACTATAATATCTGTAGTTTCTTTTTCGCGAACATTACCTATTTTTAGTTGTTTTATTGGAATTTTCGAAGAAAAACTTCCAACAGTTGTATCATGTGCTACAGACTCTAGGTCTCTATCTGATAAAGCCGTATCATAATACATGTTACTACAATTTCCTTCTGCCTCTAATTGCATGCCTACGGTTTTATTATTGGGCTTATATTCAGTTTGATCAGTATTTACCCTATCTTTACAATTGTTACCTGCAGCTGTAACTTTATACCATCCTCCCGATGCAGCTTCAGCATTTCCTGATGTAATGAAAATACAACCAAACATAAAACTCAATCCCATTAAAACTTTCATATATTAGATGCCCTATTTAGTCATTCCTGGATCCCACTTTTACTAATAACCTTAACAAGTGGTTATTTACATAATTAGACTATTGTATCCAAAATAAAAAAACACTATTCTTCCTTTATATTTCTACAGAGAGAAAGGCGTTTTTCTGGCAGATATTTCTCTAAACTTTTGAGAGAGATGTTAATGCAAGATTGTTATTCCCTATGTTCCTCTATCACCTTATAGTAATCAATTTTTTCTTCAATAAACATTATACTACTCGGAGTATACCGAGTGTATTTTTGTAAATAATAAGATTGTTAAATGTTAAATCGAGGAGGGTTTGTATGCAAGATCGTAAAAAATCTATAAAAAGTCCCGGTTCTGTTATGAAACCAGATTTTGCTGAAACAGATGCACAAAAAGTGAAACAAGAAATTCAAAATGATGTAAGAGCAGGACAAGGAGCAATGACTTCCCGAGAGGCAGGGGCAATGCGAGATTAAGAAAACACTCCTTATTGGTTTTTTCTTCTCTAGAACTTTAACCAGTAAGGAGTTATTCCCGAACTATTTTAGCTTTTTACGTTTTTCCTTTAGAAACATAATGCGTTTCGTTTGTAAATCATAGGTTAATCTTACATCGAATTTCTCTCCATTAAATCTATTTTTTTAAACTAAGATTATTTTCTTTCAGATAATGTATTGCATCTTTGTTCACCGATCTTAAATCTATACCTTGTTTCTCTGCTGCAAATGAACATCCACAATAACACTGACGGAAAACATTATATTCATTACACATTTCAATTGAACGTTGATATCCATTACTTTTTTTGAAATCACTTGGTAAATAACACAAATCATAATTTTTTTGCACACCAATTCCAAGTTCATTTATTAATTGACTATTTTTATTTTTAGAAAGAGTAATGGCACTTCCGAAGTAATCAAAACCTTTTTCTTGTGCTACCTCAGCTGAACGATCCAATCTCATATAAAAGCAAGCTGAACAACGAAGCCCACCTTCTGGCTCTTCTGCCAAACCTTCTTCTTTTACCATTTTTAAAAATACATTTGAACGGTAGTCATCCTCAAGAAATCCTACTGTGTGCCCAGTACGATCATTGAACTTTTCTACAAAAATTTTTTGTTCATTAGAGCGTCGCATATACTCACTTTTCGGATGAATATTCGAATTTGAAAAAAAATCGTAATATCTGCATATACTGCAATAAATTCCAATGAAGCAGTACTACAAGGAGCACAGCATGAATGAAGTAACACTTTTGGTCTTTCGTTCCTTGCTTCCCAATCATTAATCATTTTTCTTAATACTTTATCATAATTTATTTTCTGATTCTTCATTTTCTTTAAATACGTTTCTACATCTAACACTTCTTTCACAACTAAACCTCCTGTTTATTTTTGTTTATCTATTTTATCACTTAAATTTATTAATAAAATATAGTAATGTATGTATTTATCGATCGTAAAACGGTTCTTATGACCTTTGGTGATGGCTAAAATAATATATGTATTCTATTACCTCTATTTCTAAAATAAATCCTTAATCCTTCTTTTTCATCACAAAATCTTTTGGGTTACCTTTTAACTGGTAATACTTCACGTTAAGACGAATAACTACTACGATGATTACCAAAAATCCTATTATATATAACATTGTTCCTTTCTCCGTTTCTTATTGTTTAGCGAACTTATTCTGTAAATACTTCACATGTTTATTTTCAGTATCCTTATCAGTAATATTTGCTTGCAAAATAGTTTGGTAAATATGCTCGACCTCGTCTTTTGTTAATTTCACATCAATATAGGATTCGATACATTTTTTTAGATCGTTATAATATAGGACATGTTTATCTTTAGAATGAACATTTACTCTTTTTAGGCTGCATTTTGGATGAAACGCTGCAATAGAAATACACGGCAGCTGTTGTTCCATCACCCATTCAATTGTTTTCATATGCTTATAGTTTTGTCTAAATGGATTTTGAAAAGAGTGTTTCTTTCTAAAAATACCTTGTGTCCATCTTGCTGCCTTCTCACTTCCATAGATCCAGCCCTCATAGTTCTTCGTCTCTATAACAAATATACCTGTTTCTGCGATTACAATATGGTCAATTTGAGTTGTATCACCATACTCTGTATGAACCGTCACATCATGTAACACCCGATACCTTTCGTGATCTAATTTGCTTAATATACGTTTTACCATCTTTTCTCCGGCTTTCCATTTCCATTTTGGTGCATGTTTTTTTACCATAATATTTATCGGTATCAGAAGCACAATTAGAATTAATTCAAATATTAATACTTTCATAATATAAGCCTCCTTTTCACACTCTTGTGTTTCTACGCATTAAACGATATACATGAGTTTCTAATCCTAAAATATAATATGAGATACATAAACCTTTTATCACCATCTCTATGAATCCTAATGCTAATGAAACAATGAGTCCGCCCCGAAATTGAAACGGTCTTGTCACCCTCCGATTCACTGGCTTTTCAATTACTCCAAAATTAGCCCAGGTTGGCAAACGCTTTTCTACATTTTTTATAGTGCCCATTAATCCGTATTTCAATGACAAAATGAAACATCCAATTAGTAAATATACAATAGAAGAAAAATAGATAGATAGGCCCATAGCAATAATTGTGAGCAGCCAACCTATCAAGATAGAATTTCGTAAAGCGGCATATTCTTGATTTCTTTTCAAAACAAGCAATCCTTTCAAAATAAATTAAGTCATTTTTAAACAGGTGAAATACTTTTCTAAGTAAAATATTATTTTAGTTTCTATCTTCCTCGTCTATTTTGTAGGAATACCAGCGCTACTACAAGGAGTGTTCATTCTACAATTGGAAATCATTTACAAAAAACAATTAAAAATCGAACGAATTATCCCCTATATCAGAGGAGATATTTGCAGAATACGAAAGGAAAAATCAGATGGGTAGATAAAAAGTACTGAATGAACATTCAGTACCTTTTGCATCTATATATATTTCTTTACATATTCGCAAATAACCATGGAGCCAGTACGGCTAACATACATAGTAAACAAGATCCCGTTATAACGCGATTATACCAACGATAATACTCAGGTTGTTTTGTACTCTCATGAATTCTTCGTAAACGAATTCCTGCAATTAACATAAAGGGTGTAAAAATAAGTGCTGTTGATTTAAACAGGTCTAAAAAATCCGTAAAAATGTTCATAAACGAAAATACATCCGAACTAAATAAGAAATATACACTTAATCTCATTGTCATCATACTAACAAACGAGAAAATCATACTCCCTGTTGCCCATTTCATCCATTGACCATTCTTTGTTATTAACGCCATAACCATGACAATAACACCTAATATGAAAGAGATAGAAAAGATATTTACCCCTACTTTAAAAGCTGGTGCATACATACCCTCAACTTTTTGTATAATTGATGACCCAAATGAATCGTCTTTCTCTGTCGTTTTTGTTCGATTGTTTAATCCTTCTTTAAAAGATGAAGAAACATCATTTCCTTTCAATTCATTAAAATCCACTTTTACAGATGCATGAGCTGTATGTAAAGGTATGAGTACTAAGATCATAAAAACAAATGTACATAAAACTCCAATCATCCTTTTTTCTCGCTTCACAACACATCACCCGCTAATTTTGGCTTAATGCTCTTTAATTTGATTTCATTTCCTTCTGCAACATAACGGAGATCTGCGGAATAATAGATATTGGCTTTTGTATACGCCCCCATAATCGCATTTGCAATTTCTTCTTTTTCTACTGCTACATATATTTCATTTTCATTATAAAACTCTATTTCAATTCGATTAATATTATTATTTAATACTGTTATATGTAACTCCTTTAAGCTATTCAAACGATTTCCTAAACCACACACTAGCTTAAATACCTTACTCGCAAGTGTAGGTGGCTTAACATACGTCGTATTAAAATGAATCGTTTCATCATCTATAACACCATCTTCCTCAACTGCGCACGTCATAATGAAAGAATGATTTTGTTTTTCAATTTCTTGCTGATTTAACTTGCGGTCAATTACATATTTCAGACTTGTTGAAAGATTTTCTATATATTCATCCAGTTCGGTATTTGAAATTTTAACCTCTGAGAATTCTGGGAAAATCATGTAAGCGTGCATATTAGAACTACTTTTACTTACACGTAATACCTGTACCTGTTTCTTTTCATAGCGCACCGTTTGTTCCAATTTTTTTACTACATTGTTGCTTATATGATCTATTATCATATTTCATCAGCCTCCAGTAATTTTTATAAAATAATTTTTACAATCTCATGTATATAAAGCATTGCAATATTTTGCTGAGGTCTCGAAACTCATATTTTATGACTAATAATCACTTTAATCTTAAAACATCTTAATATTACAATGACGTACAATGCTTCATTATAGTCGAATATTCTTATATGGTGAATCGTTCTGTTTCACTCATTTTTATAAAAATAAAAAGATATTTTATCTTTATAAAAATGAGTGAGAACATACTATATTTCATTCTATTTATCTAAGAAAATTCAACTGAGAAATGGATGTTAGATAATCCTGAGTTATCTACTATTTCATTCAACTAATGTATAGAAATTGGGTAGATTCACCTCAAATTTTACATACATTCATATATTTTCTAGTAATATTCCTCCTTCTGTATAAATCCGATAGCACTTCTTATTAGATATGTTTATAGCTAATGTTAGTCCTTGTTCTCTTTCTGTCACTTTTCCAGTCCACTTTAACGTTTTTATCTCTTCTGCTTCTAATTTTCACTATTTAACAAAAAGAACAATTTCTATTATTGGTGCAATCACAATTGTTCAAGTTCTAGAAATGTCGTTCATGTTCTCACTTAGCATTTACTTCTCCATCCAAATTCTTTTAGACCGATGTAACAACTAAATTGTAAACACTGACAGACCCTTTTCTAATGTAATTTCCTTTATAAGAGTAGTAATACGCTCTTACTCTCCACTAATCAGTCTGCATTCTCTTGGTCAGCAAGAAACAAGACGTTTCACCAATACATTTTCCCTCTCGATTATGCAAATGAATCGTACTTAAACTAGCCCTTTATGAATTTTTTCCTTTTTCTTCTATTTATTAAAATTTAACGAAATCTTTCCGCTAAATCATTTTTTATATTCATAATCATTCCCTCTAAATTTCTAGTTGCAATAAAAAAGGAAGATCCAAGTATTCCTATCACTTAGTTCTTCCTTTTCCCCTGTATAAACTACCTTCACATGATTAAAATCGTAGTTCTTCAATCGTACTCTCCGCTAACTTATCTATATCAGTAAATATATCATTCGGCTCTTTAGATTACTCTTTGGATCAACTAATACTATTCAAACATTATCTCTTTTCATCTTGTTATGTTATGAATCATAAATAACCCCACCTGCAAACTTGAAAACAACAAAAAAAGGCTTCTTCAAGTCGATTAAAAATGTGCATAGCAAAACAAGCTATATGTGCACTAATCGGCTCAAAGAAGCCCTTTCACAATTGAAACAAGAACAAACTTGCTTCTACAACTCAACCACAACACATAAGGTGTGGGAATAAACAAAATTAAACGCAATAATAATATACCTATATATTATACAATTTAGATTTTCATATCAAGATTTTTTTGATATAAATGCACTCTTCTCTTAAGAGCTACCTTAAAAATTCTTATACTACACCACTATATCAGAAATTTTCTAATTGAAGACACTCAATTTCTTAAATTACATGTAGGCTTATGCCTACCAAGATTCATCTCTCCGCTAAAATAGGTGTTTCACCCCTTCACATTTTAAAGAAGAAATCCTATGTTAAAAAAAGGATAAATAAAAACATGCTATTAATTACAATCTATAGCTAAGAATACAAAATCATATTGTAGGTAAGATTTAAAAATAAATTAAGGAGAAAATTATGCAAATTCGTTGTGGAACATTTAACTTATATCAATTTTCCAAACCACCCATGGCATGGTATAAGCCTGGTTCAGTTTATTCAAGCGAAGCATGGGAAAGTAAGAAGAAATGGATAAAAGACCAACTTTTAAATATGAACTGTGATGTTATAGGTTTTCAAGAAGTATTTAGTATCGATGCTCTAAGAGAATTAATTAAAGAGGCTGGATTTACTTATTTCTCAACAGTTGAGATGCCAACTACAGATCCAGCAAATAATACAGTATATACCTCTCCTGTAGTTGCAATTGGTTCAAAATACCCTATTACTTCTGTAGATCCAGTAATAGTCCCACCTTTCACTAGAGACGATCTCCCTATAACACATGATTTTAAATTTAGTCGAACACCAATCAAAGCAAAAATAAATATTCAAGATATTGGAGACATTATTTTTTATGTGGCTCACTTAAAATCTAAGCGTCCCGTAATTAAAACTCCCGATTTTATACCTAACGAAGCGTGGGATAAAATCGTATTGGACACACTAAGAAGCAGATCCCAAGGACATATAGCCTCCTTATTACAGAGAGGTTTAGAAACAACAATTTTATATCATGACGTAACAAACGTATTACAAACACATAACCGCATTCCAATTGTAATACTAGGTGACTTAAATGACGATGAACATTCAATTCCTTTAGAAGCGTTAACAAATAGAGAACGTGTGTATGAAATAAATGGGATACCCTATAATAATCTTACATTGCAAGCAAAACAAAGTATATATAGTTACACAATTTATGATGCTTTTGATATAGCCCCTAACCCTAGTGGACAAAAAAGGATACCAACACATTATTATAATAAACTTGGTAATGTTTTAGACTATATCCTTGTATCTAATGCTTTTAATGAAAGAAACCCTTATAAGGTTGGCAGAATTACAAACTATAAAGTTTTAGATGATCATTTAAAAGCTGATGGGATTAAGGATGACAAACAATCTGATCATGCTCAAGTCGTTATAACAATAGAAACTATCTAGCTGAATTACTTACCTCTTCACGACTTTTAACAAATCAAACGAGCCCAAAGTCAGTTTCATTCAATTATCTATCCTGACAATATTCCGCTTTCTTTGTTTTGTTGTATAAAACCAGACTTTTGTTCGTTTAAGATTCAATTGTGAAGAGGTATGTTGTTTCTTGGACAAGCAGGTAACAATATCTGCTAGTTATTTTCATATTGATTGAAATGCAAGACTGTTTACTTCTATTAACTATACCCTATTTTCATTCTTTTTTAATTTTGTCATTTAGGAGAAGCAAGAATTAACTGTTGATCAGATCCAAACTCATTTATCTTTTTCCACATAGCCAGAAAATAATTTAATACTATATACCTGCAAGAGCTGCAATGAAAGAGTAACTGGTACAAAAAATCCCACTCAACAAGATTTCGGATATCACAAAGCTGGATCCGATTTAGTTGATACTTCAAAGGCTAGGCTTGTGTTATAAAATTAAATAACACCACTTCAAAATGAAATTTTTCAAGCTTCCATACTAATTTTATTTTATACTTTTATTGTTTGGATCATCATATGTTTGGAAGAATTCTTTCCCTACCTGTTTGCCAGATGTTATTAATTTCTCTTTTAAATCCTGAAATGAGTAGCTGTAATTGCTCCTGCAGACATATCTCCAAACCTTTCAATGCTTGATAATATATTTTTACAGTATCTAAATATTCTAAAGCTCCTACATATCCAATACCTTTGATTCCCCCCTCCCTCAAAAACTAAATTTCTAAAAGGATAATTCATTTATATACCTCCTGAAAGATCTTCAAATAATTACTTCATGCCGATAAATATAATCGCTATATTACAAAAACAAGTTAACTATTACTAAAATAGTTTACGTTTATATAACCTCCTATAAACTAAATCTATATATTCATAATTTCATATGTTCAACTTCGAATCTCCCGTCACTTATTTTTATTAAATACGCATCTGGTGAAGTTATTTCCCATGTTTTATCCAAGCCAAATTGCTTATCAAAATAATGTAATAAGAGTAAATTGGTAATTCTGTGTGTTACTAAAATATAATTATTTTTATTATTTTCATTTATTATGTCCCTTATCACTTGATGCGTTCGTTCCATAACTTGCCGAATCGATTCTCCACCTTCAAATTTTGAATTTACACATTCAAATCGTTTTTTTAGTTCTTCCTTCAAATTTTCTTTAATACTTCCGGTATTAATTTCATTTAATCTCGAATCTTTACAAAAACCCAATTTTAAATGTTTATCAAAAATTTCTGCTGTTTCCACAGCCCTTTGATATTCGCTAGACATTATTTTGCATGTTTTTATCTCTTCTGTTTGCAGAAGAGATACTACCATATTTTCTACTTTTTCCCTTCCCTCTAATTTTAATGAACTATCGAAATCATTATTTTTCGCTTCACCATGGTGAATAATATAAATCTTTTTTTCATGCATTATTCTTTCCTCCAATATATGTTGATAGGACATATCAACATATATACTCACCCTCTTTTAATTTTTATATTCACATGTAACTTAACAAAGTCAATTTTTAATTTAGATTGTCTAATAGTAAACACTTATACTTTCCATCACTGTATTAGTTTTATCCCAATCTATTTTTCGAGAAACATATAACTGATTATTCAAACAGGTATATTCGTTTATTTTCAGGAGATACTGGGGGCTGAATCTTAAATAAAAAGGAGTGTTTTATATGTGTCAAAATCACAAGGGAGTTAAATGTAGTTTTATTCCCCCATCTATCCTAGCCCATATGGCAAGAGCTGGCGTAGACGGATCACAAATGAGCATTAAAGAGAGTAAAGACAGTCGTACAAAAAGAAAACAAAAAACGATTCATGTAACAGAATTAGAAGCAGGTTTTACTGATAATACAACTGTAGCATTACAGTCAACTGGCGGATCTAGACGTGAAATATATGATTGCCAAAATCAATGGGCACAACGAATAAAATTAGTTCGCTCTGAAGGAGAATCTGATACTCAAGATGACATAGTTAATAAAGTATATGAGTACTCTGGTATTGTACGCGATTATTTTAAAGACGTTTTAAATCGAGATTCCATTGATAATCGGGGCTTAGATTTAATTTTAAATGTACACTATGGTACTAACTTTCTAAACGCCTTTTGGGATGGGGATGAAATGACTTTTGGTGATGGGGATGGTAACCTCTTTATTAATTTTGCTAGTTCTAAAGATGTAATTGGTCATGAATTAGCACATGGAGTAACACAATACACTGCAAATCTAGAATATTCTTGTCAATCTGGTGCTTTAAATGAACATTTCTCCGATGTTTTTGGCACCGCTATTAAACAACATTCTAACGGTCAAACAGCTCACGATGCAGATTGGTTAATAGGAAATGATATTATGGGCCCTAGTTTATTTGGTGAGGCATTACGCTCTATGAAAGCACCAGGAATAGCATTTGATAATCCATTAATGGGCACAGATCCACAACCAGATCATATGAAAAACTATTATGACGGATGTTCTGATAATAATGGGGTTCATATTAATAGTGGTATCTTTAATAGAGTTTTCTATTTGGTTTCTATGGAAATTGGTACTGATAAGGCTGCAAAGCTATGGTACCAGGCATTACAGAATCTGTGGCCAACTGCCAACTTTAAAGATGCTGTAAAAGTATTGGTCAGAGTCGCTCAAATACTTACGAAAAATGGAGATGTTCCTTTTGGTACAACACAAACAGTGCGTTCTGCATTTAGAGAAGTAGGTCTATAGAGAGTGCATTAATAAAAATAGAAGATTATATTTTTGAACTCCCCCCACTTTCACTTCATTTTTTGAATTGATACAAGCAAATCCCCTATACCAATAACATTGTGTTTTGTAATAGTTAGTAATCCACTCCTCCTCTTTTTTTACTCCTAAAGCCACCTTTGAACTTTACAAAAGACAAAAAAAGAAGAGGGATTTCTTCCCTCTTCACCAATAAAATCGAACATATTTACAATTAAGGAAGGGCATACATCCATCAAAAGATGAAAGGAACAATAATAGTTCACCTAGTGAATTATAACATAAAAACACTCCCATTAATAGATAATATTAACATTTATGGAATGATTGTGACAGAATTATTAAACATCTTAATATTAAAAGGCTTTATGTGTATATAAATAGAAAACGGATATTGTAGGGATAAAATATAAGGGGGATATATGATGTTTACAAAAAAACAAAAATTAGTAACAGCCGTAACAACCTTAACATTAGGATGTGGATTTACTTTCGGATTAACACCAGTTTTTGCAGATTCCAATAAGTCGTCGGTAAGCGCTACACCAATTCATTCTATTCAGAACCAAGAACAAGAACCTTTTACTGGATATATTATTTCAGTAGATAATCATTACTTAGTAGTTGCTGCTACTTCTACAAAGGAAGAAGCACTTGCTTATCAAGATGATTGGTGGGAGTTAGTTTCTCAGAATAAGATTTTAAGAGTTCCTATTTCAAGTGGTGAAGACTACACAATAGGTGATAAATTAAACGTATATGCAGTTGGTTGGACTGCATCATTACCACCAATTGCTGTAATGCCTACAATTGAAAAAGTAACTCAGTAGGTAAAGTATAGCATGATCAGGGCATCATTCTTAGAATGATGCCCTTTACTTTACCAACGTTTCCCCTTTTAATAACTTTATCTATTGTTAGATAAGAAAATGGTTGCAGTAAGTAACTCCCACAACCTTTATTTAATAATTGATCTACTCCTTACAAAAGAATACCGAATATAATAATAGAAAAAATCCAATCCCAAATAAAATACCTCCTGATATTTGGAAAACATTCATATAATTATTTAACATAATATTATATGTCGATGTTTCTACATCACCGCCTAAACTTTGCACCCAAGAATGAGTAAGGTTATTTGCAAAGTCCAAACTCTTCACAAGAAGTATAATGCCGATTAATACGATAAATGTTAAAATCACATTATGTATTTTTATATTTTTCAAACAATTACCCCCTTTCCTACCATATTATCAAACTATGAAAAAAGAATCCTTAATTTCAAGGATTCTTTTTCTTAACATTAAATTAACGATATGTCACAAAACATATTCCAACAGGTCTTAACGCTGTCCCGTTTCCAACTTTTTTATCACCAAACCATCCAGACTCCCATACATCAAAACGATAACCGGTATATTCTGCATAAGCTCTAATCTCAGCATATCTTCCATTTGTATCAATTGTATTACTTTGTGTTACAGAATACTCAGCTGATACATTAAATCCTACTCCTGCCGAAACCACACTTGCACTTACACCTACACTTGCATTCCATGAAGCAGCAATTTTTGAAGAAAAACTTAATGTTAAAGAACCTGAATTACCACTTACTTTTTTTAATACAGAACTTCCACAAGCTGAAGTAGCTGTTTTATTTTTAAGATAATATGAAGCTGGTGCTAAACTTTGCGAGTAATTATTTTGATTATTTTCGTTTGATAGAGACCTTACAAAAGTAAGTTCAGCTGGTATAAGATTAGATGGTTTTTCAAAATCATTCTCTTCTATATATTTTTTAACAATGTCTTGGTTTGTAATTTTAATAGTTTCAGTATTATTCTCCAACGATACAGTCCTCTCAAACTCTTCAACAGAAACACTGTCCAATAGCTTATCACAACTATTAACATGAGTAGGTGCTAAAGGCTCTGAAGAGCTTTCTGCAAAACTTACTGAGGATGTCTGCAAAATAAAAATTAAACATACTAACGACGACACAAACTTAAAAAGAAAATCTCTTTTTTTCTTCACATAACCACCCCTTATGTAAAATTTTAACACAAATTAACCATACCTTTTATGGATATATTTGTAAACTTATTTAATTTTATAAAGTTTTAACAGAATTTTACGTTAATTAACAATTTCATTCTTATTATTCATCTGTATAGTTTATCAATATTATAGTAGAATAGCATTCGAGAATCTCCCTAACAATATAAATCCCCCCTTCTCCAATTCCCCTGAAGCTGAGCAATTCGTACATCCTTACTGCTCTTTTGTTTTTATCGTCACCTTTTCAAATCATCTTCATATGTTGTATATAGATATCTCCTTTCAAATTGCAATGATGCCTCTTTCAAGTCCTAATGTACGCCTTACAAAGAGCACTTTTGAAAAGTGCTCTTTGTACTTTCTAATACACTCACTCGATAATAAAGTAATTTTAATGTATGAATTGTAACGATTTGCACACACTATAATTGGAAGGCTTGAATCATTGTCATTGCAAAATGTTCAGCGCTTCCGCTCCTTAAGAGAACAGTCTACGCAACTGTTCTCTTTTCCTTTTTTCACAAAAATAACAAGGACAAGCATAGTTAACTATGCTGCGATCAATTGCATTGCAATATTCTCAACGTTCCCTCAACAATTTCTCAATATTTTTCATGGACAATAGCACACTTCCTCAACGTTATTAATATCTTAATATTAAATACTGAAGGAGGTGCTAGAAAATGACTTGGTTCATTATTTTAGGATTTATGCTTATTTTAAGTATAGGTGGCTTTCATACACATAGTATTCATATCATTTTCAAAATAGATTCAGATATAAAAGCTATGTCAAGTTGGTCTTTCGTTAATAAAATAAACTTTCGAACATTTAAAGAATTGTTAAAAAACCCAAACAGGAATAAACTCAAAAGCCTTACCATAGGAGAGCTGTTTATCCCTTTAAGTCTATTCAATAAATTATTTGGCAAAACATTAATTTTTCTAATCCTATTCTTCTATTCTCAATTCTTAAACTAAATATAATATGAGATGAGTAAAAGAATAGCAGTCGCCGACCATAACAAACAACAGACCGCCTGTTACAGACGGTCTGTTTTAAAACAAATTGACTATATCAACAAAATAAGTACGCCTTTATTATTCGGAATATTCTTATTATTCACAAAAAATCGTAGTTAATTATAAACTATCTATTTCCTGTTATTATCAGATTAAGCCTTTACAGAGAAAAGGGGGATATTATGACTGTTCAAGAAAAAAGTAATAAGCAATTGATGGAATTATTAAATGAATGGTATGAAAAAATTCGTTTATATCATGTAAAAGAAGCAAAACAAACATATCTACAAGTAAAGGAAAGCTTAAAAGTAATAGAAACTGATCCATATTTATCATTTTATTACTCACTACTAGATTTTAGATATAAAGTCTTGGTAGATGGAGTGAGTATTACAAAAAATTCCTTTAAGAATATAGAAAAATTCCCTAATATCGAAGAGGATTTTTTATTTTTAGCTTATTATTATCATTTCTTTAAGGCAATCCACTTTACAATTATAGCTAATTATACTGAAGCGAAAACACATTATGAAAAGGCGGAAAGGCTTTTAATTGATATACCTGATGAAATAGATCAGGCCGAGTTTGAGTATAGATTTTCAACTTACTGTTATCAATCTTATCAACCATTTGAAGCGATTCAACATGTAGTAAAAGCCAAAAAAATATATTTGAACCATGTAGGATATGAAATTAATACTGCTTTATGCGACAATGTATTTGGTTTAACCTGTATAGATCTAAGAGAATTTGAAAAAGCGGAAGAATGTCTCAATACGGTTATTGATGTTTTTAATAAGCATAATGAGGAACATTTATTATGCTTACAATGTATTAGCTAGATTACAAGATCGCAAATTATACCCACTCTTTGGATACCTAAAGGCGATGGGCTTTCTCGTTCGGAAAGGACTGTAATTTCTTCTCTTTTTGAACTAAGGCCTTTAACTTTTTTAAATAATCGATTTCCATACGTAAACATTCATTTTTATCTTTTAATGCCTCTATAACCCCTTCAATAGCTGCATTATCTAACTTTGAGCTTGTTTTTTCCATAGCTGGACCCCCTTTCTTCTTTTAATGTAGAAATTCCACAACTTTTAAATCATATATTTCCCTTCATCTACGAACTATTCCAATAAATCCTTTAACATAAACAATTAATTTATTTCATTTGTTTTTATTTTATTTCTCAAAATTTCAGATATATCTTTTGACAAATCCTCTGTATCCCTTCCATATCTATCTCCCGTAGATGAGTCATAATACATATTATACCTAACACATTTATAAGCTTTAATCGTATTTTTAACAAAACCTACTTAATTTTAAGCAGATATAACACTTTATTCTGTCAACTCCCCCTATATTGATAAATATGAAATATTAAATATTTTTGACATTTCCATGACTTGTGACAGGAAAATATATACATTAAATTAAACCTAATGTATCTTTGATTTGTAAGTCGTAATTAGTTGGCCAACTTTCAATACACTTTAATAATTAAAAATAAGGGGGATTTAAAATGAATCAAGTATTAAGGAAAAGTAAGAAAAAAATGATGTATCTAGTCGGTTCACTTCTAATTTCTCTATCAATGTTTTCAACTACAAGTTTTGCAGCTACAGAAGGTGCTGTAAAAAGTGTTACAAATAGTAGCTATACCGGGATTGCAGCTGATATAAATCTACCAAAATCAGTTGTTGTCAAAGATGGATATGTGAATTGGTATTTAGGTATTGGAGCATCTAAAGTTGAGGGCGGTATTTCAAAAACACCAAGTGGATATAAAGTATTTCTTAATTCAGGATATAATGAATCAGGTCAAAACAGTAAGTATTGGAACACACAATATGATACATCAATTAAAGATGGTGATCGAGTAAATCTTAAAATAATTAATAACGGAAATGGTACGGTTACTATGTATGTAAATGGAAGCCCTAGATATGCAAATCAGCCTGTATATGGCTCATTTTCTCAATATGAACCAGTAAAAATGGTTCAGGGCGTGGAAGATACTGGACGTAATTCTTTTAGTCAAGCTAGCTTTTCAAACGTACTTCTAAGAGCAGATACATCTGGATCTATCTACAAAAGTTGGAACGGTTCAATTTCTTCCTCATTTTCTAAACACGGTACTTATAGTAACAATTTCACAGTTTATTCTCAAGTACCATTAAGCGCAAGTTTACGCTAAGGTTGTTCTTGTATACGAAATTTTTTTAAAAAGGTAGCTGTATGTACCTTTTGTACAGCTACCTTTTTCATACTTTAATTGCAAAAAGCGTGTCAAAAATAAAAAGATGAAATTGTAAGTATGTTCACTTCTCAATTTCATCTCTTCTAAAAATTGTATATTACCAATTCTCTTGTTCCTCACTATTCTACCAAATTAATAGCAACACATTATTTAGTTATAAGTTCAAACTATTCTACATTTAAACACATACAATAACCTCTATGCTTTGTTATTTCCGTGTGAAACTAATTCACTATATATCTCTTTCTCTATATTCTTTAACAGAATTTCCAATCTATTCTTTGTAGCTTGATTAAAATGTGGATTTAGTTCCTTTATTATAAATTCAAGTATCTCAAAGCTTATGTAATCACCTAATTCAAGTGAATATTGATCAGCCAAAAAAACTTTTAATTTTTTAGAAATCTCCACTTTGTCCTTTTTTGTAATATTTACCCCCATTCGATAACAAACCTCTCTTAGATTAGTCTTAAATACTAATTCAAACAGTTTTTATAACATAATAAAAATATTTTGGAATTAATATAAATCATATAATGAAATTTTTACAAATAAATAAAAAATATACATTATAATCACTAAACAACATATTATGCATCATAAACATATATTGGCTCGTCATAAAGGCGTAAACATTTTGACCAATTTCCACATAACATTTCCCATTCACCAGCAGGATATACTTCCGTACGCAATATATGAAGTGGTATACGTAAATTCAATAACCGACCACTAAGCGTCGTACGAGTAACTCCCGCTGGCATTAAAAACTTTGCTTCAATTACCTTTTTCAGTTCCATCAACGAGTATTCTGGATAACTCATCAATATTTCATTTGAATGAGGCCAGACCTCAGTATCATTTGAATGACGGCGTACCGTATACTCATGTTGATATAAGCCGACAATACGATGCCATATCTCTAAATGGTTAAATAAATCGCTATTTAAATCCCTTGCATATAAAAAATGTTCTTGTTTATTTGCTTCTGTAATTTTTGCAAGCAAACGTTTATTAGCAATAATCTTACCTGACCAAATTATTGTAGGTTCTTTCTTTAAATTATTTACCCATTCCCCCATTGGTAATAAATGATTCCAAGCACGAATTTTTATTTTTTCATCAGGTACTACCTGTACAGCAACGCGTTTACAACCTAATGCCATCATAGCCTTCATACGATGGGCACCATCAAGTAACAGATAATTACCATCACTAAGCTCAGATACTAAGGGAGGATTCCGTAAAACACCTTCGCTTTCCATTACACGACAAATTTGTTCCAATCTTTTGTGTTCATATGATTCATGAAAGCGAATTTGCTTGGGATGTAAGAGATCTAAGGCCGAAATAATTTCACTCATAAAAACAGCTCCTCAAATAATTACATAAATTCTAAGCTTATCAAATAACTAATTTTCTATAATGATTAGTCGTGTTTACCGATATTTAGCAGCTATTAAACAATTATTTCAAACCGCGTTTTAATAATTTTACTAGTCTTCTAATAAAACACCAATTTCATTTTCCCTAGCCCTTTGATAGTAATAAGCAGCAATGGCTACATCAAATATGGCCATACCCATTGGATTAAATAATATTGCTTTGTCATAAGGGAAGTTTTGCAGTGCTCCTCGGATTACAACGTCAGCAATTGATACTGTATCTTCTTTTTGTAAACCTCTTTCAAGGTGCATCCTTTCAACATCAGTTTTTTCACGACAGACTTCTTCCCAATTATCAACAACTAGTGATTTTGTATATTCTAAGATATCAGGGTTAAAATCACGAAGAGAAACATTGAGTAGTAGCGCCCCATCTTTAGGTTTCTTATCAATATAACCTTCTGCAGAAACAGTACAAGTAATAAAAATATCAGCATCATTATAGGCTTCTTCATATGCATTAACCTTTTGAGTTTTAGAATAAATTTCCTCAGGAATTAATTCGTCTTTAATTCCATTGATATCATATAAGTAAACATTTTCGATTTTATCGCCTAATAGGGCAGTTACCATCTTTAAATGCATCTGACCAATAGGTCCAAATCCAATAATTCCAACTTTAACATTATTTAAATCTCTTAACTTGGCAAACTCTCGAATCATTAACCCTGTAACAGAAGCTGTTCGTATTACACTGATCATTGCTGTATTAAGTGTCGCAAATGGTTTTCCAGTCATAGCATCATTTAATATAGTAACTGAATGAGCACGTTGAATACCTTTCTCAATATTCTTCGGAAAACTAGCTATCCATTTGATTCCTGAAACCTTAAATTCTCCTCCAATATAAGCTGGCATAGCAATAATTCTATTAGCCGAATCATCGAAACGTAAGTATGGTTTAATTGGCTGAGAAAAATCTTCTGAATCAAGACTTTTTACTGCCTTTGAAATGACATTTATTGTTTCTTCCCAATTAACACCCATTTCATTGATATGTTTAGTATTTAAATACATCATAATTGCTTCCTCATTTCTATATCATTTTTATAAAGAAACTAATTGATCTTCTACTGATTTTTGTGTATTAAGCCATTCTACCCATTCTACATTGTAAATAGTAGATGTGTAAGCTTGACCATTATCAGGACATAAGAAAACAACATTAGGGGTATTTTGAACATCCCTATTTTCAAAATACTTTTGGATTGCATAATATGAAGTCCCTGATGATCCACCGGCAAATATTGCATGTTTATTAAATAGCTCATAACAACCTGCAACAGTATGAATCTCCGGTACAATCATTACATCATCAATCACTGCTTTTTTAACCATTCCAGGTATCATACTGGCACCAATTCCTGGTATGTATCGTTTACGAGGCTTATCACCAAAAATAATGGATCCTTGACTGTCTACCGCAATAATTTTAATATTAGGGAATTTTTCTTTTAATCGTGTAGATACTCCAGCGATAGTTCCTCCAGTACTCACTCCAATGAAGGCATAATCTAACTGTTTAAAATCATTAGATATTTCTCCACCAATTCCTTGATAATGAGCTTCAAAGTTATCGACATTATTATATTGATTTGTCCAGTATGCATTAGGAATAGTATTTAAAAGTTCTTTCACCTTATTTAAACGCGTTAATAAATAGCCACCTGTTTCATCTCGTTCATCCACTTTAGCTACTTGATAGGAAGTTGCCCTCAAAAAATTCTCATAACTATCATTAATATTTGGATCAATAACTGGTATGAATTTCAGACCAATATACCTACAAAGAGTAGCAAGAGCAACCGCAAAGTTACCAGATGAAGATTCGATAATTGTAGAATTTCCAGTCACTTCACCGCGATTTATTGCTGATTTTAAAATATGGTAAGCAGCACGTACTTTAACACTATTCATCAAATTGTAATATTCTAGTTTTGCATACAGATTAATCTTTTCATGCTCTAATTTAATCATAGGTGTGTTGCCAATTACCCTTTCTAAACTCTCTAATTTCTTGAGCATAATTTGCTTCCTTTCTTGGTTAAAATCTAAAAAAAATAATTAAAGATAAACATTTTTAAATTCGAATATAAATCATCTTTAAATAACTTATATTCAGATTTACTTTAAATGTTCTTTCGAATGTACTTCAAATAGAACTTATACCTGAAAGACAACTAATGCTAGATTCTTTAGTATCGATAAGCCAAGCACCATTCAAGTACTGCCATAGCACTATTTAACTTATTTTCAGCCTGGGTAAATACAATACTTTTCGGTCCATCAATAACTGTTGCTGCTACTTCTTCCCCCCGGTGTGCTGGGAGGTCATGCATGAAAGTAGCTTCCGGATATAAAGTCAAAATTCTCTCTGTCACTGCAAATGGATTAAATGCATCTTTCCATAAAGGATCTACTTTGCTTGTCCCTGTTGTTTGCCACCTTGTTGTATATACAACATCCACTTCACTAGGTAACATTTTTATATCATGACATTCAATAACTTTAGCACCAGAAAATCGTGCATATTCTTTTGATTTTTCAAGCACACTTGGAGACACTCCATAACCAGCAGGTGTAAAAAGATATAACTCCGTACCTGGAAAACGAGATAAAGAAAGAGCTAGAGCTGCAGCACTGTTATTACCTTCTCCCATATATAAAACCCGTAATCCAGCTATTTCACCAAATTTTTGTTTCATTGTTGTTAAGTCTGTTAGCGCTTGTGTTGGATGTTCTTCCGCACTCATTGCATTAATGACTGCCATACGACTTTGAGATGCCAGCTTTTCCATTTCCTTTTGACTATCTGCAGTTCTTGCTACTAGTCCATCCAGCATTCGCGAAAGTACTTGAGTAGTGTCTTCTATAGACTCCCCTGTATTTTCTTGTAAATCATTTGGACCATACGTTACAATTTGTGCACCCATCTTTAATGCTGCAATAGAAAATGCCGATCGAGTTCTAGTCGATGTTTTACGGAAGTAAACCCCAATTATATTTCCCGCTAATATTTGATTAGGTTGCGATTTACCTGTGGCAAACTCTACCCCACGAGTTACAATTTGGTTAATATCACTATCAGTAAGATCCTCAAGAGTAATTAAATGTTTTCGAATAGCCATTATTATATTACCTCCCTTTTGAATAAGTGCATGTAACAAAAATGTATTTACACATATGTGTAAATCAAAAATATTAAACAGCTAAGGTAAAAAATAATAGATTGCAAATATAATTCATGTGGATCCATTACCACACTTTTCTATATTTGTTTTTAAACTAATGTATAGCAGTTGATATATAGCCTATATGAACTCGAATACTATTTTTACTCATAAATACTTAAATAAAATTCTATTGTTAGTCTATATTCCTATTTTTTATGATATAGCTCTGCTGAATATATTACACACTACAACACCAAAAATATACTCAAAATACTGAATTTTCAGCTTTCTCAATTCTTTCATCAATTTTCTGTCAATTTATACTATAATTTTCTTTTTTACACATTCTATACATAAAAATATTTTCTATAAAGATTTCATGCTTTCTATTTTTTTAACATCTTTATTACTATAATTGGAGATTTTCCTCATCTTTAAAATAATGCAACCAAGAATAAAAGCAAAAAATGAAAATATCCCAAAGGTAATATTTAGAGTATTTAATGATAAGCTCCAACTAATTAGAAAGGAAACTAGAGCTCCTCCCAAACTTGCCGATGCAATGAATAAACTAGTCACTTCATCAATATTATTTTCCATAATACGGGAAGCTAAAATAAGTGTTATCGGAAAAATGCCAGCTATGACTAAACCAATAATGAAGATTACAGATAAATACATACCTGTACCACGAACAAAGGGGAATAGAAATAAGAGAATTACTAATGTGAAGCAACTAGATGAAATATATATCCAATAATTAAACTTATGAACAAACTTACCTACAAAAATCCTTCCGATAACTATTGCTAGCCAGAAACAAGATATACTTATTGAACTAATTAATTCATTATTAGTAAGAATCATAATTGTAGATAAAAAATTTGCAAGATTGGTTTCTATACCTGCATATAAGAATGCAAAAAGTGATATAAATAATATAATTTTTACTTTTCCATTTTTAAAGCTAACAGTTAATGGAGATAGTGATATTTCCTTTTCATTCTTTTGAGGAGAGAGACTATTAAATCGACTACTCCCAAGCAAGTACCAAACCAATAGTGTGAAGATAAGAAATAGCAAGATTCCATATAAAATGAAATACCATGCATAAAATTTTATAAAATAATTTACTAATAAAGGAAACCCAAGTGCTCCAATCCCAAACCATACTTCAAGAATGCTGAATTTAGCAGCACTATTCTGTTCTGCTGAAATAACAAAGGAACCCATAGTAGTTTCTAACAAACCTGCTCCATACCCCAATCCAAATGCAATTACTGCTAAATATGCCCATTCTTTAACAAATAAAAAACCTCCTAAAACTACTAACATTGCTAATATCCCAAATGTTAGAGTTTTAAAATAATGATACTTTTTTACTAAAACAGGCGAACTAAGAACACCAAATAAAAATCCAGTAAATTGAAAAAATATTAATATTCCTAGTTGATCAGGTGTTCTTTCATAATATTGTAGTAACGAAGGAATTAAACTGCCCATACAAACATGTATTACTCCTACAATAAAATAGAACAAGCACCCAAAATAAAATATTAACCGCACTTTTTATCAGCTCCAATTCAAAAGAAAAAGGGATTTATGTTACAAATTATAAATCCCTCTTTTTACAATAAAACTAAATAGTTGTTACAGATAGTTCTTTGTTACGTTTGTTTTTATTGAAGAATAAATCTAATATAATTTGTGAACGTAGTCCATCTTCAAATGTTGCAATCGATTTTTTAGAACTACCTTCTGCTGCATTAACCCAGCTTATAATTTCATTTCTAAAAGAATCCGCCCATTCAAAAATCTCGTTTTCCGGATCAACTAATAACGGTAAAGGCAAAAAGATTTCTTGTTTTTCCAATCCATCAAAAGTTATATATTTATTAGGTTCTCTAGAAGAATACTTGTATTCTTTCTTAGTACCTATTACCTCAATACTAAAGCCACAATCTTCAGGGAATGAACTTTTAGACGTTGTAATATTAACAAATACTTTATTCGTTAATTGACCATAAACCTCTGCATAATCATCTACAAATACTTTTTGTTTTTCTTTTTCTTTAACATTTGTTTTAATTTTAGTTCGAACAGTATCCTCTCTAAAATCACTTTCAAATAAAAACCAAAGTAAATCTATTAAATGAATGCCTAAATCCCCCAATGCCCCACTAGTTTTATTACTTTGATTGTCATCCCGCCAAGTAAACAAAGTTCTTTGAAAAGCGCTATTCTTTTTAAAATGTAGCCTTATTACTACTACCTCTCCTAATTCCCCATTTTGAATTAAGCTCTTCAAAGCCTTAATATAGGACAAGTAACGATAGTTAAACCCCATTGCAGCAACTACATTAGTATCCTTTGCTATTTTCATCATATATTTTGCTTCTTCACAAGAAATTGCCATCGGCTTTTCAACTAAAACATGTTTGTTTTTTAATAACGCTTGAACAGCTTGAGGCTTATGACAAAAATTAGGGGAAGATATTATTATCCCATCAACAACTTCAAGTAACTCTTCATAACTATTAAAAACTTCCCCATCATAATCTTCTACTAACTCTCGAGCATTCTCGTAATTAACATCATATACTCCAACTAATTTACAATTATCAATTGTTGATAATGCCCTAGAATGAGCTTTTGCAATACTACCTGCACCTATAATTCCAATATTCATTATATGAACATCCCCTTTAATTAATAATGTGCTTTAGAGTATTTAAAATTCCAATTGAGTATTCACCTTGAGCTAGCATTGCGTGTGTGTGTTTAGCCTCTTCCGTTGCATTTTCTACTAAGTAACCATGTCTTACAGCTTGTAACATCCTTAAATCATTTCCACTATCTCCAAAAGCAATTGCATTTGCTTTATCTAGTTTGTACTTATCTAACATAAATTTCACAATTTCATCTTTACCTGTTCTAAGTGGAATAAAATCTACATCATAGCAATTTTCTGGATCACCAGCTAATGGATTACATTTGTTAATATTTACCCCCACTTTGTATAACTTCCCGATTTCTTCTATCTGTTCTAAATTGTTTGAATCAATAGCTTCATTTTGCTCTTCATAATAAAAATTAAATTTGTACTTAGAACTTCCTAATTGTGTCTGAGGTCTTAAAAAAATTTCATATTTTGTTTCAAGCAATTTGATAATTCTTTTAATTTTCGCAGAATCAAAACCTCCCTCTACTATTCTCTCTTCCCAAACTTGATCATCCGTAGTAGTCCCATTACTATCAAAGTACGTTATTTCCGTACCTAATCCACTCGCCACAAAATGAGGGAAATATTTAATACCACCTTTTTTCATTTTCTCAACAATTGATTCTAAACTACTTCCAGTTACCCAACCAATGACCAAATCTCCTTTACTTGCGTGTTCATACAAGTATTTTTCTAATAATTTCATATTGCTTCTTCTAGAATTATCCATATTATGAGGATAATAAGTTTCGTCAAAATCACAGAACACTATATATTTAGGATTTTTAACCTGTGGTAACCTTTCAAAAACTAAAGACTTTAAAACTTCATTACTTATTGACATTAATTAATCCCTCCAAAACAAAATTTTGTTCCTCTAACAACATATTTGGATGTAAAGGTAAATGTAATATTTCCTTATGAACTTGCTCTGTGTTTAATAAAGTATCCTGCATATAATTTTTCTTTACCAGCTTAGTATTATGTTTATGAGATAATACTGGATAATAAATATCTGTTTCAATGTTATACAACTGGTACAATTTATTTTTCACCTCATCTCTTCTTCCATTTATAATTCTAATCGGAAAAAGATGCCAAACATTATCTTCTGTCATCCTAGGTAGCTTTATTAATTCTCTATCCTCTAATTCTTTTAAATTGCGTATATATCGTTGAGCCAAAAATACTCTCTTTAAATTGTTATACGATAGGAACTTAATTCTCTCTAAACCAATAGCTGCTTGAAGGTTATCAATTTTAGAATTAAAGCCAAAATCTAATACTTTTTTATTTTTTTTATCAACTTCAAATCCATGATAACTATATTGATTGCAACGAATTGCAAGATTTTCATTATTAGTAACTATTGCACCCGCCTTACCACATACACCAAAGTTTTTATATGGATTAAAACTCAGAATAATAATATCTCCATATTCTCCAAGGTTTGAGGAACCAATAGCCTGACATGCATCTTCAATAATTCTTAACTGATAAACATCTGCAATTTTACGAATTCTTTTCATATCACATTGTTTACCATACAAATGAACAGGTAAAATGCATTTTGTTTTTTGGGTTATTGCTTCTTCTATTTTAAGTGGATCAATACAATAACTCTTGTGATCAATATCTACAAATACCGGTTTTGCTCCAATTGCTAATACTGCATTTTCAGTAGCAGCAAAACTATTAGCTGGCATAATTACTTCATCGCCTGGCTGAATACCAATAGATAACAAAGACACCATAAGTGCGTCTGTTCCACTACTTGTTGCAATTACATACTTCTTGTTTAAATAGTCCCCAATTACTTCTTCTAATTTTTTAGAAAATGGTCCACTTGTGAATTGACCTGTCGGTAAAACCTCTTTTAAAGATCCTATTATTCCGTCAATTTCACTTTGAGAAATCAACCGATTAACTGGCATAAATTCTATTTTCTGTATATTTTTTCTGCTATAATTGAAAATATCTTTCTCTATATCAATATCTATTTTCAATTTATTTTCTCTAAATAATTTCTCTTTCATTTTGTGATTCGGTAATACATTACTAATTTCAAATTCTTTCTCTTTCGTTTCTCCCTGCAGGCACTTTAATAAAGCTAAATTGTCTTTGCTATGGCCAGAAATTGTAGTAAGAGTTTTCACGTTAAATCACCTCTAAGAAATTATTTTGAAAATCATGAGTAGACTATATTTTATGTTATCGATTACATGTCAACACTTTTTTTTCGGAGGGATTCTTTATGGTAACAATTAATGAAATAGCTAAATTATGCAATGTTTCAAATGCTACAGTTTCAAGAGTGTTAAATAATCATCCTTATGTAAATCCAGAAAAACGTGAGAAAATAATACAAATAATGAAAGAATTAAACTATACTCCTAGTTCTATCGCCAGAAATCTTAGGGTGAACAAGACACAAACCATCGCTCTATCGATCCCAAATATAGATCATCCTTTTTTCGGAAAATTAGCTAGAGAAATTTCTAAAGAACTTCTAAAACACAATTATAAATTACTGATTTATCAGACTTTTTATGAAAAAAAAATTGAGCTTGAATTGCTTTCATTACTAAAGAATAAAGCGGTAGATGGTGTTATTCTCGCATCCTTAGAAAATGATTGGGAAAATATAGAGCATTATTTAGCATATGGCCCAATATTACTTTGTAATGAATATGAGGAAAATGCACCTATCCCGATAATTTGCTATGATGAATTTGAAGCCGGATACAAAGCTGTAAAACATTTAATAAGTAAAGGACATAAAAAGATTGGCTTTTGTTTTGATTCCCTTAAAAGTCAAGCACAATTAAAACGCAAACAAGGATACCTGCGTGCATTAAAAGAACAACAATTATCATACAAAAAAAGTTGGTTATTTGGAGATGCAATTACTATTAAAGATGGAATTCGAATCTTTGAGAGATTAGATAAATTAAAAAATAGACCCACTGCGCTCTTTACTGGAAATGATCAAGTTGCTGCTGGAGTAATTAAAGGGGCTTCTTTAAAAGGATATACTATCCCTACTGACCTTGCCGTTTGCGGTTATGATAATCAATTAATTTGCACAGTTACAACTCCAACAATTAGTACAATTGATATTCCAATCGTTGAGCTAAGTAAACGAACTGTTAGTGAGATACTACTATATATAAATGAAAAGGAATCTATTAAGCGTAAAATTATCGAATATCCAGCAACCTTAATTATTCGTGAATCGACATAAGTAAATGAAAAGCGTCATTTCAAAATTAAAATGACGCTTTTCTATAATACCCTAAAATTCCTGCGAATATTTTATGTAATTTTCTGATTTTATTTTCTAAAAAGTTCCTTCAACTATGGGAACACGAGCCATTTTAAACTAAGTAGAAGTCTTTATTTTCGATAAAATAATAACACAAATCAACAAAATCAATTTCAATTATTGATTCTGGAAAACTATCTAAAGAAGCACAACAAGAAAGCTTATAATCTTTACCAATAGTAAACTTTTTATAGTAAACCTCATTAGATAGCATGTCACCATAAAATATTGTATTTTTATTAATAACAAAAGAGTTTAAAGGTATAGTTAGTCCTTTCCCTATCCATTTAACAAAGCTTTCTTTTATAGTCCATAATTCATAAAACACCTCTAATTGTTGTTCTACATTTAATGAATTTAAATAATTAAATTCTTCCTCAGTAAATATATTTTTAATCATTGTAGTATCTATGGGCCGGACTTTTTCTACATCTATTCCTACTTCTTCCTCATGAATAGCTCCAACAACCCAACTTTCGGAATGTGATATATTAAAATGAAAATTATTTAACTCATCAACATAAGGCTTTCCGTACTCATTGTATTCATATTTAATATCTTTATTTTCTTTTGAGAAGTTTGTAGTAATTAAATATCTTATTAAAATGTCTCCAATTAAGGCGCTATATTGATCGGGCTTTCTTTTATATTTCTGTATTTTCATCTGCTTTTCTTTCGAGACCAAACGTATAAGCTTCTGCATAATATCATGTTCTATATTTCCTGGCACACGTACCTTATATATATTCATTATATCCTTACCACCTAATCCCTTATATAGATACAAAAAACTCACAATGAATAATTCCCATTCATTTTCTAACCTCTTTATGTTTATTATTGAATAGGCTCAAAGAAAAAAGCCTCATAATATGTTATACACGAATTTATGAGACTTTTAGAAAATTAATAGTGTACAATTTTAAAAAAACACTTCACTTATTTACATGTGCTAATAAGAGCATTTGTTTAAAACTCTTTTTTATACTCTTTACCAATTCATGAATATGCGGTTTCTCTAACATACTCAGATGGGAACCTGGCACTTGCAAAGCGTATACTTCCCCTGATGTATATTCATTCCATCTGTTATAATCTACTAGTGAGTGAATGTCATTAATAGATGCATTAAATAGAAAGATATCTGCTTTTATTTTTTGTTTACAATTATATTTTAGGTATGCATATCTATTAGCTATCATTACTTTTAACTTATTCATCATAGGATCTTCAAAATTTTGCTGACAACTATTTTCATTCAATGTAAATTTTTTCAGTAAAGATTCTATTAATTGTTCTTCACTCATTTGCTCAAAACTAATTTTCTCAATCCCTAACTGATCATTGAATTTTTCCAATTCTTCAAATGCATTCCTAATATTTAAACTAAGAATTTCCTTACCTTGTTCAATAGGATGAACATCAAGTAAACCTAGAAAACTAACTTTATCACCTAGTTCTTCTAATTTTCTAGCCATTTCAAATGCAACTATTCCTCCAAAAGACCATCCTAATAAGGTATATGGCCCTTCCTTTTTTACTTGTTTAATCTCTTCTATATATCTTACCGCCATTTCCTCTACAGATAAGTTTGGAAATCTACTATCATCATATCCTATAGATTGTAACCCATATACAGTCTTATCCTCTCCTAATTCTCTAGCCAAATCATAATAGTTTAATATACCCCCGCCTTGCCCATGAACAATGAACCATTGACTATCCTTGTTTGTTCCATTTTGAATTGGAATTAAACACTCACTGTCTATTCCTTTATTCCTACTTATTACATCACTTAATTGTTCAATAGTAGCCTTTTGAAATAATAAACTTAATGGCAGTTGCACATTAAACATTCTCTTGATATTTTCGAATAACTTTAATCCCTTAAGAGAATGACCACCTAATTCAAAGAAATTATCATTTATACCAATATTATTTACGCCTAATATACTACTCCAAATATCAATTAAACTACTATCTATTTCATTTCTTGATGGTACATAATTACTATTGCTCATTGTATTTAGCTTCGGTAACTTGCTTCTATCTATTTTCCCATTTTGTGTTAATGGTATATTGTGAATTGGTATGAGTTGTTGAGGTATCATATAATGTGGTAACTTTGTTGCTAAATATGCTCTTACCTCTGGAATAGGAATATCTTTTTCGGTAACTACGTATGCACATAAATACTTTTCTCCAGCTTCATCTTCTTGATCTATTACTACGGCCGTTTTGATTGTCTCATATTTTAACAAACTCGCTTCTATCTCACCTAGTTCTATTCGATATCCCCTTATTTTTACTTGATGATCGACTCGGCCCAAGTATTCAATGTTACCATCAGGTAGCCACCTTGCTATATCTCCTGTTTTATATAGTTTCTCACCTGGTTCAAATGGATGATCAATAAATTTATCTGCTGTTAATTCTTTTCGATTGATGTATCCTCTAGCTAACCCTATGCCAGAAATACATATTTCTCCTGGAACACCTATAGGTTGTATCCTGCGAAATGAATCCAATATATAAATTTTAGTATTTAACAATGGCGAACCTATCGGTACGTTTTGTGTTGTAATTTCTTTATCACTCTCATATCGATAAGTTGTACAACAGACTGTAGCCTCTGTAGGTCCGTATCCATTTAATATTTGGAGGTTCCCCCTAAATAGATGATCGTATTTTGCGAGTAATTCTGTTTTAATTGGTTCTACTCCTACAAGAAGCTTATTTAACACTATCTTCTGGTTATCTCTAACAAAATAATCATATATTTCATTTAATAAAGTAGGTGGAATATATGATAACGTGACCTGTTCCTCAAGGATGACTTGTACAAGTTTTGGTACATCAAACTTCTCACCTTGATAAATAGTCATTCTTGCGCCATATACCAATGGGACAAATATTTCAAATATGGTAACATCAAAAGAGATGCTACTAGAGAATAGAACGTTATCAGATATTCCTATATCTTGAGAGAAATCTTCATACATTGCGCACAAAAAATTAGTTAAGGAACGATGTTCAATCATTACGCCTTTAGGTTGTCCTGTAGAACCTGATGTATAAATAACATACGCTAAGTTGTGAGGTTCTATCATCATTTGCATGTCTTCTCCTTGCTCTTCTTCAAAAGACATATCCATTAGATCTATTACATTACCTTGGAATTCTATCTCCTTTATAATAGAGTTTTGATGTACTAATACATGTGAACATCCACTGTCTATAAGCATATACTCCACTCTTTGTTTTGGTAAGTCAGTATCAATTGGTAAATACGCCCCACCTGCTTTTAAGACACCTAATATACCTATAACCATCTCGATGGAGCGTCCCATCATCACTCCAACAATGGATTCTCTTTTAACCCCTTGGTCTAATAACCTTCTCGCCAACCGATTAGCTTTTATATTTAATTCATTATATGTAATTCCTTTTTCATTACATACAACAGCTATTTGATTAGGGTTCCGTTTCACTTGTTCTTCAAACATTTTATGCACTAAAAAATGATTAGAATTTGAATTCTCTTTTTTGTTAAATTCATTCATTATACAATGTTCTTCTACAGATAACATATTAATATTACACAATCGTATTTTAGGGTTATTAGTTACTTCCTGAACTATATTTGTAAAATGTACCATTAACCTTTCTATTGTCTCCGCTTTAAATAACTTAGTACTATATTCTACTTTTAAATGAATGTTATCATCTATTTCCGTTGCTACTAATGACAAATCAAATTTTGAAACTGACTGCTTAAATTGATACGGTGTAAATTCTAATTCACCAATAGATATTGGATTCATATCCATGTTTTGAAAAACAAACATGGTATCAAATAATGGATTTCTACTTGTATCCCTATGCAAGTCTAAATCTTCTAATAGTTCTTCAAAAGGATAGTCTTGATTTTCATAAGCTTCTAATGTATTGAGTTTTAATCTACTCAAAAACTCAATAAACTCATCGTCATTTTCTAGATAATTTCTCATTACCAAAGTATTAATAAACATACCAATCATATGATTAGTATCAGAATGAGACCTTCCAGCAATTGGTGAACCTACAATAATGTCTTCTTGACCTGTGTATCTAGATAAAAGTATGTTATAAATAGCCAATAAAATCATATATGGCGTGGTACCAGTTTCAGTTGCTAGCTTATTTACTTTAAAAGTTAAATCTGTTCCCAAATTAAAGGAACAAACCTTACCTTTAAAGCTTTGTATAGTCGGTCTTTGAAAATCGGTTGGAAAATTTAAAACCGGGAGTTCTCCTTTTAAAGTTGTTAACCAATAATTCTTTTGTTCACTAATTAGATTCTTATAGTAAGTTCCATTTTGCCACATCACATAGTCTTTGTACTGCACTCTCAATTTTGGAAGTTCATTTCCTTTATACAATTCTACAAACTCTTTTATTAATATCCCCATTGATAAACCATCAGAGATTATATGATGCATATCTACTACAAGGATATGTCTTTCTTCTGCTATCCTTAAAAGCAACACTCTTAATAATGGAGCTTTTGATAAATAAAATGGACTTATAAACTCATGTATTAAATAATCCGCATCTTTTTCATTTACATGAACGTATTTAATATTGAATTCTACATTAGGCTCAATTTTCTGCACTAATTCTCCATCTAAAATTTGAAAAGAAGTTCTTAATATTTCATGTCTTTGCATTAAAGATTGAAATATATTTTCAAACTTATCTTTACAAATATCCCCTTCTACTTGAAGTATTGTGGGCATATTATAAGTTGTATTTGTACCATCTTCGAATTGATCTACTATAAACATTCTCTTTTGTGACGTAGAAGCTAAATAATACTCTTGTTGTTTTATAGGTTCTATGGAAATATAATTACTTTTTTCCATTTCTAATATACATTTTGAAAAATCAATCAAAACAGGAAATTTAAATAGGGTTTTAATAGATAATTGCACATCAAATTCTTTATTAACAATAGAAATTAACTTAGCAGCCTTTAATGAATGACCACCTATCTCAAAAAAGTTATCCTGTATTCCTACCCTTTGAATTCCTAAAACCTCTTTCCAAATCTCAACTAATTTTCTTTCTGTAGAATTTGTCGGCTCTATATGACTTGATTTTAAATTATAAATAGGTTGAGGTAATTTTTTCCTATCTATTTTTCCATTTTGTGTTAACGGTATGTTTTGAATGGGTATGATCTGTTGAGGTATCATATAATATGGTAACTTTGTTACTAAATATGCTCTTACCTCTGGAATAGGAATATCTTTTTCGGTAACTACATACGCACATAAATACTTTTCTCCACTTTCATCTTCTCGCTGCATTACTACGGCGGTTTTGATTGTCTCATATTTTAACAAACTTGCTTCTATCTCACCTAGTTCTATTCGATATCCCCTTATTTTCACTTGATGATCAACTCGTCCCAAGTATTCTATGTTACCATCAGGCAGCCATCTCGCTATATCTCCTGTTTTATATAATTTCTCACCAGGTTCAAATGGATGATCAATAAATTTATCTGCTGTTAATTCTTTTCGATTGATGTATCCCCTAGCTAACCCTATGCCAGAAATACATATTTCTCCTGGAACACCTATAGGTTGTATCCTGTGAAATGAATCCAATATATAAATTTTAGTATTTAACAATGGCGAACCTATCGGTACGTTTTGTGTTGTAATTTCTTTATCCGTCTCATATTGATAAGATGTACAACAGACTGTAGCCTCTGTAGGTCCGTATAAATTTAATATTTGGAGATTCCCCTCAAATAGATGATCGTATTTTGCGAGTAATTTTGTTTTAATTGGTTCTACTCCCACGAAAAGTTTATTTAACAATATCTTCTGATTCGCCCTTACAAAATAATCATATATTTCATTTAATAAAGTAGGTGGAATATATGCTAACGTGACCTGTTCCTCAAGAATGACTTGTACAAGTTTTGGTACATCAAACTTCTCACCTTGATAAATAGTCATTCTTGCGCCATATACCAATGGGACAAATATTTCAAATATAGTAACATCAAAAGAGATACTACTTGAGAATAGAACATTATCAGTTATCCCTATATCTTGAGAGAAGTCCTCATACATTGCACACAAAAAATTAGTTAAGGAACGATGTTCAATCATTACCCCTTTGGGCTGGCCTGTAGAACCTGATGTATAAATAACATATGCCAAGTTGTGAGGTTCCATCGTTATCTGCAAATCTTCTACTTGTTCTTCTTCAAAAGGAATATCCATTAGATTTATTACACTACCTTGGAATGCTACTCCCTTTATAATAGAGTTTTGATATGTTAGTACATGTGAACACCCACTGTCTGTCAGCATGTATTCCACTCTTTGTTTTGGTAAATCGGTATCAATTGGTAAATACGCCCCACCCGCTTTTAAGATACCTAATATACCTACGATCATCTCAATAGAGCGTTCCATCATCACGCCAACAATCGATTCTCTTTTAACTCCTTGGTCTAATAACCTTCTCGCCAACTGATTAGCTTTTATATTTAATTGCTTATATGTAATTTCTTTTTCATTACATACAATCGCTATTTGATTAGGATTCTGTTTTACCTGCTCTTCAAATAATTGAGGAGCTGTTACAGTCTCACAAAGTAATGTTTTATAAAATCTAGTCGTATGATTGAAATCATATAATATTTGATTCTTTTCTGTTTTAGACATTACATCTAGATCCATTGCAGATTTATTTGGAACTTTCATTAATATATCTAAAATATTATATAAATGATTAACTATTCTACTAACTAATCCTTCACTATATAAAGTAGAATTGTAATCCACTTGGACCTTTAACTGTTCTTCATTTTTCATAAACCTAATAACCATATCAGAGTTTATTTTATCTGTACTCTCATAACAATGAATATCATCTAACATTACTATTGTATTTAATAAGGGAAGATTATTACTCTCTCCATCTAGACTTAATAATTGAGTAAGTTTATTAAAAGGAAAATGACAATGTTCATTTGACTCTAAAATTGTTTCTTTAATTTTATATATTATTTCTTTGAAATTATCTTCTTGATTTATTTGAGTACGTAATAATAAAAAGTTGTTTTGAAAAATCGTCTCTTCTTGACCTTGTTTAAAAACTGGCATTCCAATTACTACATCATCCTTATCGGTATATCTACTTAAGAGATATTTCACACCTGATAATAAAATAGTGTACAGTAACATATCAGAATTATTGCTAATTGCTACAGCTCTCTTCGCAATATCCGATGGGAATTGACAATAATAACTTTCTTTAGGAACCTGAATATTATTTAAAGACAGACAATCACAAGGAAATCTACTTAACTCAACATCACCTGATAACTTGTCTAACCAATATTCTTTTTCTTTTTTAAATTTTTCACTAGATAATAAAACCTGCTGGGTAAATTTATCAAGCATTTTTTCTTCCCACCATTCTCTATGATATTGATACTAAATACTACATATTTAGTGGTTATGTCCCTCATAGACCCATCCGTTTTATCATGAGGGGGCACAATCATACTCGTCATTGGGAGTTTTCTTCCTCGGTAATAAAACTCGCCCAATGACGACCAATTGGATTGCTACTTTAGCGATAGAAGTTTCAGCATAAAGCATAGAAATACACTTTTCTCTTACTCAGATACACCTCTTAATTTTTTTACTTCACAGATTTTACCCTATCTAGTATTTTCATAATTAACTCGCCCACGATGTCAGCTTGATGTAGTAAAAACATATGACCACCATTAACTATTAGAAAATGAACCTCATTGCCCCATTCTACCCACTTCTTAGCCCCTTTTACTGTATAATTAGAGTCTGTTGTTCCACTAATAATGTATAGGGGCGCTTTCAACAATGTTGTGTCATTATTTATATAATTCTCAATGGCGCGAAAGTCTGATCGAATGACTGGAAGGATATAGTTTAAAAGCTCCTGATGTTGTAATACTTCATCCGGTAATCCTCCCAAAGACTTTATATAATCTATAAAGTCTTTATCATCTAAATGATTTGTTTTTCTTCTTATTTCTGGTGGATTCATAGCTGAGATAATAACATTTTTAGGATTTATACCTTTACTTTCTAAAATTTGAGCCATACGGTGAACTATAATTCCTCCCATGCTATGGCCAAATAATGTAACTTCTCCCTCTAAAATTGGTTGCATCTCCATTAAATATAAATTAACAAGATCATCTATGTTATCAACTAGTGGAGAAAGATTAGGACCATGGCCTGGAGGATCAAATGAAATAAGTTTTATATCTTTCGGTAAATAATTCTTTAAAGGTAAAAAAGAATTCGAATAGCCCCCAGCATAAGGAACACAAACCAAATATTTGTTACTATTCAATCCTGGCGATAAATCTTTCATTAATTTTCTCAAGTGACTTCTCCTTTATTAAATAAAATTTTCATCAAATAGTTGTTTAGTCAAACAAATTATCAATTTCTTCATCACTAAGGTTTAAGGTTTCAAAATCTGATGAAGTAAATTCTTTTGTTTGCATTTGACAACAGGATTGGATATATGTCTGCAGTCGTTCTAGATAATCTGAAAATAAATTTTCTACAAAATTCTTTTGAAAATGACTTGTACTAAATGTCACATGAATTTCTAAGCTTTTATTTTTAACCATGGCCACAATATCTAATAATGCAGTAATATGATTATCTTTTGATTGTTCACTGCCACTTTGATAATCAACAATAGTAAACCATCCATCCCCGAGAGAATTATCTATCTCTCCTAAATAGTTAAAACGAATTGTATTTTGAGTTAAATCTTTGCAAGAAGGAAACTTCTCTTTAAGAATTCCATATCCAATTCCCTTATTAGGTCTTTTACGAACCTCTTCTTTAACACTCTTTATTTGATTAGCAATATTATGCGAAACTTGTAATACAATAGGATACATTGTCGTAAACCACCCTACTGTACGTGAAATATCAAGATGCTCAAATAATTCCTCTCGACCATGACCTTCTAACTCAAATTTAATTTGATCTTGGTTTGTATATTTACCTAAATTTTCTGTCAACACAGCGAGTAACAACTCCATTGGCTGTGTATTGTAAGGCACATTTGCAGTAGTTAATAGTTTTCTTGTATCATCTGCATTCAATGTAAAGGTAAGAGTAGTACAACTTTCAACAGTACTATTTTCTTTTTCTCTATTAATTTGAAAATTATTATCTAGCGTGTTATCTATGGATTCCCAATAATCTAATTCAGCACGTACTAAATTAACTCCTCGACTATTTAAAGCTTCAGACCAATCTTGGAAAGAGTTAGTTTTTAATGGTAGCGATGGAACTTCTCCTAAATACAAGCTATTCAAACATCGGTTTGCATCTTCAATTAAAATACGCCAGGACACAGCATCAACAATAAGATGGTGTGCAGTTAATAACAACAACTGTTGATCATTTGAAAGCTGGAATAAGGCCCCTATAAATAATGGTCCTACATTCAAATTTAAACTTCCTTTTAACTCTTCACCTTTTATATGAACTTGATTCAAAGCCATTTCAATTGGAATTTCAGAAAAATCAAACATGGTAACCTTAGAATCAGCAATGGACATATCTTCGTCATAATAGAAGTAATCCTGCTTATCCTCATACCTTAGCCGTAACAAATCATGATGATGCATGATCGTATTTAACATCTCATTAACATATTCTTCTTTAACCGGCTTCTTCAAAGACAGTAATACCGATTGATTCCAATGATGCGGGTTCTTAAACTGTTGATCAAGGAACCAACGCATAATAGGAGTAGGCTCTACCTTTCCTGTTACCAATGTTTGTGAGACTGTAACATCTTTTTGTTTAACTAACATTGCTGCCAATTCACTTACAACTGGATAATTTAGTACATCTTTAACTCTAACTTTCCATCCCAGTTCTTGTAATCTAGCGCTCACTTGGATCGCTTTAATAGAATCTCCACCTAAATGATAAAAATTACTATGCAATTCGATTCTATCAGTCTGTAATATTTCCTTGAGAACTTCACTAACCATTCCAGTAACATCTTCATCTACTTCTTCTAAATGAGTATGGTTAGAACCGTTATTTAACATCGGATCTGGCAACGCTTGACGATCTACCTTTCCGTTGATAGTAAGCGGTAGCTGATCCATATAGATAAAAAATGAAGGAATCATATAACTTGGTAGCATATGCGAAATAAAACTGCGTATTTCTATATTTTGAACACTGTCTTTCAAAACAATGTAAGCAACTAGATGATTTGAATTATCCTCACCTTGCCAATTCACCACTACTACATCTTTAACAGACTTGTGTTGTAACAGTGCATTCTCAACTTCCCCTATTTCAATACGATATCCTTTAACTTTCACTTGAGAATCCATCCGTCCTTGATACTCGATTAATCCATTTGGCAACATGACAGCTAAGTCACCACTTCGATACATCTTCTCACTCGAAATAAATGGATTGGATAAAAAACGTTGCGCTGTTAAATCCGGACGATTTAAATAGCCTTTAGCTACCCCATCACCCGATATATAAATTTCTCCTTTTACACCAATAGGAACCGGCTGAAGATTCTTATCCAATAAATATATTTGAACATTATCAGCTGGTGTACCAATTGGTACGGATGCTCTTCGATCTAGATCTGGATCATATCGATGAATCATACATCCAACCACAGTTTCAGTTGGTCCATATTCATTAATTATTTCAACTTTACCGCTAAAAAGATCATATATCTTTTCGGCTACTGAGGTTTTCAAATCCTCTCCACCCACAATCAATCTGCGAAGAGATGAAACTCTTGGGGGTGAATAGTTATTTAACAATGCTAAATGTGAAGGCGTAACTTTCAACACTGTTACTACATTTTCCTTGAGTATTTTTGACAAAATAAACTCATCTTCATTATCATGATATATTACTAACAATAAACCACTTATTAAAGGAGTGAATATTGAAGTTACTGTTAAATCAAAAGAAACGGATGAATATAATGCAAAAACATCATTTTCACTACTAATATAGTTCTTTTTAGCCCAGGAAATATAGTTAACCAAACCACGTTGAGTGATTACAGTTCCTTTAGGATTCCCCGTGGTTCCAGAGGTATAAATTATATATATTGGATCATTTGGTGCAGTTACTAGGGTTAGATTGGCATTATCTCCTTCATAAAGTTTCTGATCACATATATTAATTTTCTCACCTAAATATTCTAAATTACCGTCATTTGTATAGTCAGTTAAAAGTAATATTGTGCCGCTATCATTCAAAATATAACGAATTCGGTCCTCTGGGTAGGAAGGATCTATAGGCAAATATGTACCTCCAGCCTTAATAACTCCCCAAATTGCAATTACTATCTCAAGTGAATGTTTAGCTAGTATACCCACGACTTGACCATTTTTGACTCCTTTTCCTCGTAACTTTCTTGCTAACTGATTAGATTTCTTATTTAATTCAAGATAAGTCATTGATCTATCAGCATGTTGAATTGCTATTTTTTCTGGTGTCTGTTTTACTTGTTCTTCAAATAATTCTTGAATAGTTTTTTCTTTCGGATACACAACAGCGGTATTGTTAAATTTCTCTAAGATAAACTTTTGTTCATCATCCGATAACAAAGATAATTCTTTTACCGATTGATCTTCATTACGTAAAACTTGGTCTATTAAAACTAAAAACCTCTCATGCATACAATTGATTTGATCTTCTTCAAAATCCGCGACTTTATAATCATATTGAATTTCTAAACCTTCATCTGCCCATTCCTTAATAACTAACTGCAATGAATAGGCTTGGTAACCACTGTAAAACTCCACATTTTCTAAAGAAAATCCATCAATAGTACTTTTAAGTTTTGTATTATAGTAATTCACACTATATTGAAATAAACCATCGTATCCTTTACTAGTCAATTGCAAGTCTTTTACCAATAAGTTATAAGGATAACGCTGGTGAAATAGACATTGTTTTATTTCATGATTTACTCTTTTAATGAAAGATAGAACACTCTCATCTTCATCCACATTTAACCGTAACGGCATTGTGCTAGTAAACATACCTACTATTTTCTTTTCTAGTACACCAGAACGATTTAGTACAGGAGATCCAATGATTATGTCGGATTGATCATACATTTTATGAATATAAATAAGCATAAAGGTTGAAAATAATGTATTCATAGATATTCTATGTTTTTGTATAAAAGACTGTAGAGCAACCGATTTTTCTTTTTCAATTAAAAATATCTTTCGTTTCCCTTCTAGAGAATGAGATGTTTTTGATAAAAAGAAATCTGGCAGATTCATAAATTTCTCATTCCAATAATTCTTATTTTTTACGTATCGAGGGGATTCCAGATATTTCTCCTCTGCTTGTAAATAAGACAGATAAGTAGATTCAACCGTATCATTTATATGCTCATCATTCTTTAACTTAGAGTAAAAATCGATAATTTGACTCGTCATAAGTTGGATTGTCCAACCATCAGCTATAATATGATGAAACTTAACAAAATAGGAGCTTTCTACATCACTTATTTTCAAGAGCACAAATTCAAACAGAGGGCCTCCTTCAAGTGGAATTTGTTTTTGAAATTCATCCTGGGCCCATTTTCTAGCTTCTAAACTTGGATTATGATGATTAGAAAAATCAATTAAACGTATTGGTGTAGGTTCAAATGGTGATATATATTGGTGGGGTTCTCTATGTTGTTGAAAAATCCGTAGACGTAAACCATCATTTTTCTTAATGAATAATTGAATTGCTTTTTCTAAAATTGTAAAATTAATTTCCCCCTTAATAAGAACCATCCCTCCGATGTTATACATAGATGTGTTTGGATAAATTTGTTCATTATACCAAACTCTTTTTTGTGGATGCGTAAGAGAATGCTTTACAATTGTTTGTTGCATATTTCCACTTCCCCTCTATCCACATCCGTTGGTGTTTCCGGAAATTGTATATTAATATAGTGAGGATAAGGATTTATATTCTCAAGATTATGTTCTAAAATTAATATTCCATTTTCGTTGCTAGTTTCCTTAAATCCAGCTAATCGGTACGTAACAAACATCATACGGTTACGATCAGTCTGTCGAAACTCAGCCAAAAAGCGTTTACCTGCCTGTTTTGTTCTTTCCATTAGATATGTGAGGAGTATAGTACCAACGCCACGGGACATTACACGACAAGACATGAGAAGAAGTTTTAGGCAGTCGGCTTCCTCCGTCCTATTTACAAGTGTTAAACCAATCTTCCCATAGGAGCCATATTTATCTGATAACTCACAAACTAATAATAAATAATCTGGATGATTACGATAATAGTTTAATTCATCATAATCATAGGTAATACCAGTCGAATTTAATTGATTCGTACGTACTGTTAACTCCTCTGCACGCTGCAAATCTTCCTCACGAGCCTCACTAATCACAAAATTCATCCCAAGTGAAGCTAAAAATTCTTCTTTTGGGCCTTCATATTCTTCTTCATCCTTCGTTCTCTTAAGATTTTCTAAATACATCAGTCTTCGACGACGTGAATCTTCTGTAATTCTTTTTGGTTGTAGTCGTGGCAAGTCTAATAACGACTTATATTCATTTACATGTATACACAGAATATCATTATGAACACTCTGTACTTCTTCTAATTCAAAAGGTTGGTCATCAATGAACGCAAAAGTATCAATACCTATGTTTAAATTTTTTCTAATTTTCTCAATGGAACTAGATTTAGAGTTCCAATGAATCTCTGGATATAAAAAATACTCTTCTATTCCAAATTCCCGTAATTTAGCTATTGCATCTTCGTAGTTATTTTTACTAGCAATTGATTGCAGTATTCCACGTCGATCTAATTCACATATAATTTCATAAATTCCAGGTTTTAAAGTAACTGTACCACTCTCTAATAAAACACCATCCCAAATTGTACAATCTAAGTCCCAAACAACACATTTAATTTCCTTACTCATGATAATGCCTCCTTTGTTTTATTCATTTTCACAGTTCCCATCTCCATCACTATAAGCTTATCTGCTAAATGAAAATATTGATCGTCGTGAGTAATAGCAATAATACATTTACCCTTCGCTCGCATTTGAGGTAACAATTCTTCATAAAAGAAGCGTCTATAACCAGGATCTTGATCCGCTGCCCATTCATCAAATAAAAGTATAGGTCGATCTTCCAAATACGTAACCAGCAATGCCAACCTTTTCTTTTGTCCAGTTGATAGTTGCGTAGTAGTAAAACGCCCATTCTCAATACCAACCTTGTCACTCAGTTGAAGAAGTTCTAAATAATGACCGATTTCTGCTTTCATTCCTTCTGTATTAATTCCATATAGCCTATCAAAAACATGAAAATCACTAAGGATAGCTGAATAGTATTGATTCAATTCCTCTGGAGCTATTTCTTTTCCATTTAATAAAACGTTACCTTCATTAGGTTCATATAACCCAGTAATCAGTTTTGATAAAGTAGATTTTCCACTCCCATTCCCACCAGCAATAAAGACTATTTCTCCAGAATTAAACTCCATGTCTATTGGACCAATACCAAAACCAGTAAAATCTCCATCTTTATTCTTATACTTATAACTTACATTTTGTAGCTGCAAACAAATTGGCACATCTAAGTACTCTTTTGTTGTCGCGATTTGCTCATTTGCCTTTATATGATCTACACTCTTCACCATTTGTTGAATACGTTGCCAAGAAATACGTACATTTACGAGCTGAGGGATACCGCCCAGTATTTCATTAACTGGACCTGTCATATACAGAAAAACAATTACATAGTTACTTATCGTCTCTTTCGGCATATTAACAAAAATTTCTGGAAATACGAAAACTACAATACCAATAACAAAAATGAATAATAGTTCTCCCAGAACAAACACATTTGCAAATTTAATATCTCCTATCGTTCGTTTAACACGATAGTTATTACAGCTTTCATTCATAACTTCTCGAAAATCGTTTCGTTTTCCAGTATGAAGCCTAAGCTCTTTGAAACCATGCCTTAGATCACCAATCAAACGAAAATATACATTCTGAATATCTCTTGTTTCATTCCAAACTTTATCTGCTTGTCGTCCGATCAAAGAATATACCCCTGCAGTAATAAAGATGATACACAAGGATAGTAAAAAGGCATACATATTCATTACACCAAGATAGAGAAAACAAAATAGTAACGTTAATAAACTTGTTCCAGCAGTAACTAATAGATTGAGAGAACGAGAGATAACTTCCGTATCGTTATTTAATGTCGCCTCTATTCGGCCCTTCTCAATCAACTCCAATTTGTAATAAGGAGTCTGTAACAACTTATCTGTTAATTCCATCCTTTTTTCATAAACTAGCTCGTTTGTATACGATACAATGCTAGTTCTAATAATACGTTGTGAAAAGACATACATAACGATTCCAAGTACAAAGTAAAACAACAAGCCATTTTCCAAATTATTTGATCTAACAAACGTTTCATTAATCACAAAAATAAGAAAGGCATTACCAAATCCTGATATTAATCCCAAAACAATTAAAGTCAAAAGCGACTTTCCCTTTTGTCTTGGAAAACAAAGATTTAAGAATGTATGGATAACATAGGCCAAACCCACCCCAGCAATTGCATATATTGCAAGTACAACAGTTGAAGGAGCCCAAACTTTTATAAATGCCCACGGAAGCCCTCCAAACAAGAGATTTGGTAGTTGATAGAGTGCATAAATCATTAGCCCATATATCGCAACAACTAATACCATATGTAACCATGTTTTTCCCGTTGGTAATATAAATTTTCTTTTTCTAAAAATAATCTCCCTGATTAAATGAAATAACATGACCAATAACGTTAGTAAACACAAAGATGAGATCACAAATAAGGCTGTTCCTATTTGATCCGTTTTCTTATATTCATCATAGAGTAACGGTTTAACTTCTTTATCTATCATTATATTTAAAAGACTGCTACCGATATAGTAAGTGTAATTACTATTCAGATTTGCTAATACTACGACCCCTATCTGTTCCTCATCACGGAAACCAATATACGATGAATAATTTGGGTTACTTCCACCATGTGAAATTTCCCCTCCACCACTTTGATAGACCTCCCATCCAGCTGCATATGAAGCTCCATTGCTATCTGGGGCAACCTTTCTATTCGCTTTATGAGAATCATTAATCAATTCCTCCGGAAACATCCTAGGCTTTTCAACCCCAAGCTGTAATTTTAACCATCTTTCCATATCATTTATATTTGAAATAAAATATCCAGCCGGTGTATTCCCCCTATAATTAGGAGCGTCATAGGGTAATGATTGTAAGAAATTACGCTTGTAACCTTGGGCCATGTTATCTAATGGGGCCATCTCACGTCCAGCGTATGTACTCAATAAATCCAACTTTGATAGCACATGATCTTGAACATATCTTTCAAATGATTGATTAGTTGCCTTCTCGATTACTAAGCCTAATAGATCGTAGTTAACCGTAGAATATTCAAAACTGCTACCCGGCTCTCGGTTTAGTCCTATTGGCATAACATTTCTAATCGTTTTCTCAATAGAATCTTTGCCATTGGTTATAGGAATATATCCAATGGCCTTTTCCGGTATTCCACTAGTATGGTGTAATAAGTCATAAAGTGTAATTTCATAAGGTTTGCCTTTATACTCCATTTCAAACCATGAAACATATTTAGTTAAAGAATCACTAAGTTTAATTTTCCCTTCTTTTTCTAGCTGCAATACAGCTAATGCCGTAAAAGCTTTTGAAGTAGAACCTAGCTCGAAAAGCGTCTCATTCGTAACTTGACGTTTTTTGTCTGTATTGGCATAGCCATAATTCTTCTTATAAATCGTTTCGTTTCCTTTTACAATTACTACTGAAAGTCCAGGAATACCCGCTTGAGATATTTGTTCTTCTATATGCTTCTGTATTTTCTTCTCATTAACCTGTACCGTTTCCTGTGCTTCCACCTGTCGATAAGGGAGTACTATTAAAGTCATTAAAATGATAAACTTCAACCATATGTTTAACTTCATATTTTTAGCCCTCTTTTAGTTAACTTGGATTAACTTTTCAATTTTCTTTTTAAATGGTTGCACAACATTTTGACCAATACGTTCAATTTCATGCTCACTAATCTGAGAAGTAATAAGAAAATAATTTGCCCCTATTTCCCAAAAATCAGTTAACGTCGAGATGACTTCCTCATAGCTACCAACAATAGAAATTGAATTAGATGGGTTAACTAAACTTAGACCTCCCCAAAGATGATCATCTATCCACATACTATCTTTTGTAATTAAATCTTTGTATCGGCGAAGTCCAACAGAATCTGCATTATCTAAAAATAGCTTAGTCATCCGCTTTAAGGCTGCTGGTGTTCTCTCAAGTAATTCATATGCTTCTTCATATGCTTCTTCCGAAGTCTCACGAGCAATGATGTCTACTAAAATAGCACATGGAATTTTCTCGCGCCCATATTGCTTAGCGTAATTATTAACTGTTTGATAGTGTTCTCTAAGACTTTTGCGATCTGTTGCATAAAGTATATAAGCATCACCATACTCTGCAGCTACTCTCATTGCCTCCTCGGAGGACCCCGCTACAAAGTAGCGGGCACTTCGAGATAGATCTTCCTTTGGATAAATATCACTATTTTCTACTTGATAAAACTCACCTTTATAGCTAGTTACTCCTCGTCTTAATTGTTGTAACAGCTCAATATATTCTTTTGTCCTAGCATATCGAACATGGTGCGGTTCTGGTAATCCATCACGCGCAAGGACAAGCGAGGCACTTCCAGTTACAATGTTAATATCTGCACGATTACCAATTAAACTATTTAAAGTATTCAATGCTTTTGCTGTTACGGTAGGAAGCATCTGGTTTGTATTTTGCGCAACCAAAATCTTTACAAACTCCGTATTCATTCCAATCATAGACGCTGCTATCATCGGATCAACAGATGTTGGTGCAATGGAAACCAATACCGAGTCAAAGTTATTCTTCTCAGCTCTTTTAGCTTGATTAACATATTCCTCTAGAAGTTCTTTTGTTTGTGGTGTTGGAATAACAGGTAATCCCCAGCAAAACTCAACTTTTGACGGAACTACTTCTTTATTAATCATGTTGTTCCCCTCCCTTTACTACTTTCTACTTTTTAAAGCAGATAATGTATTTTTCATAACCGATTTCGCTTTCAATAACTCTTTTTTATTTGTTAAATTGTTATTTACTTCTTGATTACTTAAATATTTAGCAAGAGATTTAATTGACGTATGCTCATAAAGAACAACTATAGGTAAGTCTCGTTTAAAGGCCTCTTTTAATTTCACATTAATACGAACAAGATCTAAAGAACTCATTCCTAGATCGAAGAAATTATCGTAAATTCCTATTTCTTCGATTCCAAACATATCTTTTAATAATTCATATAATTGTTGTTCAATTTCATTAGTTGGTGGTCTATACGTTGTGGAAACATCTGAACGATTCTGCTTTAATCTATTCTTACTTCCTTTTTCCAATAGTTCATTATAATAGTTGGCACCATTTAAAAGTTTCCAATGTAAATCTATTGGAGAAACCACGACTTGTTGTTGATTTCTATTGATGATACTACGGAATACTTTTAAACCCTCTTCTACAGTTACACCATCATGTAATACACTTTCCATATCCATATTAAATTGCTTTGCCCATATTTCAGCCGACTTAAGTGACATACCCACCTCTTGCCAATCTGGCCAATTAATAGCTACAGTGAACACTCCATCATGAGCCCGCTTATAAAACGCAAATGCATCTAAAAATTCATTCGCTGCATTATAACCACTCTGACCAAATTTCATATGATACGCCACATTACCAATTGATGAACATAATACGAAGAAATCAATTGGTTCATCTTTTAATAAAGCATCGAGTACTAGTGTACCTTTAATTTTCGGAGCTAAAATTTTATTATTAGATTCTTTTTCACGATTCATCATAATACCTAGATAATCAGCGACACCTGCTGCATGAATTACGCCATTAATAGAACCAAAACGAGATTTAGCCTTATCAATTGCCTGTTTCATATCATCTTGATTGGAAACATCAGAACTTAGGATCATGTATTCTGCACCTTGAGACTCCATTGTCAACAAATCAGAAATAACTCGGCTTACACGCTCGTCTTTATTTTCTAAGTACTGTTCCCATTGATTACGAGGTGGGAACTCTGAGCGGCCAATCAATATAAGTTTGACATTTGGTACTCTATTAGCTAAATCTTTTGCAATTTCAAATCCAATTCCACCAAGTCCACCAGTAATTAAATAAACGCCACCCTCTCGTAATCTATCAATTTCTACATCTTCTTCCTCAAAAGGACTTTGAATAATCGTTTGCGCCCATCGATGACGTCCTCGATAAGCTACAACTATATCAGTAGAATCCACAAAACTCTCCATTAAACCCGCTTCTTCAAACATTTGTTGAGAATCTGTATCCATATCAATGGTACGACATTTTATATTTTGAAACTCAAGATTGCATATTTTTGAAAAGCCTAGAATTGTAGCTTGCTCTGGCTTTAAGTTCAGCTCTGTACCTGTAACTTCAAACATACGGTCAGTAAAAATGTTTAACTGTAATGCTCCCTCATAATCAATTTTCCCAATTGCTTGTGCAATATAAAGTAACGAATAATATCCTTCATCCATTGATCGTTCAATTCTCTCTTGATCGAGAATAACCTCATTAACTGGATTAAAGCTCCAAGCATGTATAATCTTATTTGGTAATAAATCTTTTTGTTCTAATTCTGAAAATAGCATTTCATAATGCATTTTTTGAGATGGACATATCGTATATAAACCGTCGGATTTTTCAGAGAAAATACCACCTGTTTTAACTTCAATTACATCATGACCTTCTCTTTTTAATTTTTCTATCAGTCGATTGAATCGATTTAGTTGATCATTGAAAATAAGCCATTTATATTTTTGTTCTTTCTTTATTTGTATAGATTTTAATGTTTTGCGTTCCCAAGAAGGCAAATAAAACCAGTCTTTAATATTAGCCTGTTTATTATGGCCTCTTGTTTCCTGAGTTAAACTCTGAGATTGAGTATTAAAAAATGGATCAGCTTTAAATCGTTTTTTCATGAAAGGATACGTTGGTAAATCTAATAACCTTTTATTCTCACTGTTATTAAAAGTATTCCAATTTATAGTTCCACCTTGCATCCATAACCGTCCCATTTGCTTGCATAAATGCTCGAAGTCATTTGATTTATCCAGAGGATGACGTAACATGTTTAAAGCCAATTGATCTTTACTTCTATTTAAATGTTTTAATACAAAAGTTGATAATGCATTACCTGGTCCAATCTCAAGGCAAATTACATTTTTCAAATGAAAAATTTCAGATAATCCCTTTGAAAATTGAACAGTACTTCGTAGATGCTGTGCCCAATAAGAAGGTGATGTGGCTTGATTTGCTGTAATCATTTCACCTGTAACATTAGATATATAAGGTATTTTAGGACTTGATAATTTTATATTTCCTACAGCTTGCTCAAATGCATCTAGAACTTCATCCATCATTCGAGAATGGAAAGCATGCGAAGTAAATAGATGCGTTGTCTTTACTCCATGATTTAAAAGTAATTCCTCAATCTTATTGATTGAAAGTACAGTACCAGAAATTACTGAATGTTGAGAGGAATTTACAGCTGCTATATCTACATCATCTGTTATATAGGTTTTTAATTCTTCAACAGATAAATTTACACTTAGCATAGCGCCTTCTGGTACGCTATTCATTAACTTCCCTCTAATCATTACTAAATGTAATGCATCTTCATAAGACATTACTTCTGCTAAACAAGCTGCTACAAACTCACCAATACTATGGCCAAACATGACCCTTGGATAAACTCCCCAATTCATTAGAAGCTTGGCTAATGCATATTCAATAGTGAATAGTAGAGGTTGCGTCATTGAAGTTCTATTTAACTGTTCAGTTGCTTTATCCTCTGTCTCCTTTGTAGGATACAAAATATTTTTCATGTCTATATCTAACCAATTTGAGAGTAAGGCTAAACCTTGATCAACGTGTTCACGAAATACAGGTTCATTTTCATATAAATCTCTACCCATATTGATATACTGTGATCCTTGACCTGAAAAAAGAAAGGCTAAAGGTCTACTCTCCATTGCGTTTGTTTTCTCTAGTCCCGTATCACCAAGTTTTTCTATGGCATCCTCTATTCCATTAGCAACTACAGCAGTTCTGTATGGAAATTCACGACGACCTTTTTGTAATGTATAAGCTGTATCAGATAGTGATATCTCTGGATTCTCCTTCAAATGCAATAATAGATCGTTAGTAGCTTTATCTAAGGATTCCTCTGTTTTTGCTGAAACAGTTAATAAGTTCCAAGATTGTTTTTCAAAATTCTTAGCATTGTCAGGAACAGACTCTAACACTATATGTGCATTAGTTCCACCCATCCCAAACGAACTAACACCCGCTCTTCTTACTTCTTCTTTCCATGGGATAAGTTCCGTATTTACACGAAACGGATTTTTTCCAAAATCAATGCTAGGGTTTGGGTTATTATAATGAAGGCTCGCCGGAATTTTCTTGTTTTTCAAAGCTAAGACCGTCTTTATAAATCCTCCAACTCCTGCTGCAGCATCTAAATGTCCAATGTTCGTCTTCACTGATCCAATTAAAACTCTACCTGGTTCTTGCTTACCAAAAGCTAACTTCAATGCTTCTACTTCTATAGGATCACCTAGTTGCGTACCAGTACCATGAGTTTCTATATATGAGATTTCTTCAGGCTTAACGCCAGCTATTTCATGAGCCGATTTTATAACAGCAGCTTGTCCATCAACCCCTGGCGCTGTAAATCCAGCCTTATTGGATCCATCATTGTTTACTGCAGCTCCCTTAATAACTCCATGTATTAAATTCCCATCTCGAAGAGCGTCCTCTAACCTTTTCAGTACTACAATACCAGCACCATTTCCACCCACTGTTCCTTGAGCATCCTTATCAAAAGCTCGACAATGACCATCTGGTGAGAAAATCATACCATCTTCATATAAATATCCTGTTTTTGTTGGATAAGTTATACTTACTCCCCCGGCCAAGGCTATGTCGCATCGTCCATCGATAAGATCTGCCCATGCGTTTTGAATAGCAACTAAGGAGGTAGAACAAGCTGTTTGTACTGTAATCGCTGGTCCTTTTAGATTTAATTTATAAGCCAATCGAGTAGCAAAGAAATCTTTTTCGTTTAACAACATTGCTTGGAAATCTTCTAATGTATTAGAAGATTCACTAGCAATAGAACGAAGCCAGTGGAAATTTGGTGATCCTCCAACATAAACTCCTGTATCCATATGAGAAGAATTAACCTCACCTGCTTGTTCTAGTGCTTCCCATGCGCATTCATGAAGTATTCGCAGTTGTGGATCCATCATTTCAGCTTCTTTTAGACTGTAATCAAAAAATTCATTATCAAATGCATCTACATCTTCTAAATACCCTTTAGATTTTATATAATTAGGTTTTTGAATCACTTCTTTTGGTATGCCCATCTCACTAAGTTCTTCATCTGTAAATGTACGAATGGATTCTATCCCTTGTTCTAAATTTGACCAGAATTGCTTAAGATTAGAAGCGCCTGGCATACGAACCGCCATACCAACCACTGCTACATCATTTTTATTCATAGATAAAAGATTTTCTTTCTTAACTTCTTCAGGTTGGTGTTCCATAGCATTATCACTTCTAAAATAGGAAGCTTGATCATGAACCGTTGGGTATCGGAATAACATAGGCATTGTAAGTTCTTTTTCAAACTTGCTTCGTAAACGAGAGAACAATCGAACCATTTTTAAGGAGTTCCCTCCAACATCAAAGAAATTATCATACAACCCTACTTTTTCTACCCCCAAAACTTCCTTCCAAACATCAGCTACCGTTGTTTCAAGCTCATCTAGTAAATCATTTGGTTGTACTAACTTAGTAGGCTTAGGTAAAGCACGACGATTAACTTTTCCATTCGTAGTTAATGGCATTTCACTTAAAAGTACAAAATACATAGGTATCATATACGAAGGTATTTTGTCAGTAAGATAATAACGTAATTCATTTTGAGATATATCTTGATCAGTTAGTATATAAGCACACAGTTCTTGTTCCTCTCCAAAAGCAATAGATAAAACTACCGCTTCCTTCACATCCGCATGCTGTTGTAAATGATGTTCTATTTCTCCTGTTTCAATTCGATAACCACGTATCTTCACTTGATGATCACTACGACCTATATACTCCATTTCGCCATTTTCAAGAATACGGACTAAATCTCCTGATCTATATAATCTTTCACTTGGATTATAAGGATTCTGTATAAAACGTTCACTGTTTAGTTCAGGACGATTTAGATATCCCCGCGCAACTCCATACCCTCCAACATAAAGTTCCCCTTGCATTCCCTTAGGTGTAGGATTCATATGTTTGTCAAATACATAGCACGAATACGTAGGAAGAGGCACGCCTATAGCACTAAGATTACTGTGCATTTCTTTTTCTCCAATTTCCTTATAAGTAACATGTACTGTTGTCTCAGTTATTCCATACATATTTACTATGACCGTATTAGGTGAACGCTTAAACCAACTTTGCAGTAAACCTGGCTTCAGCATTTCCCCCCCAAATGTAATTAACCTAATTTTAAAAGCAAGTTTAGGCATCTCTTCAACTACTTGTTGAAAAACATAGAATGCAGATGGAGTTTGATTCAATACCGTTACTCCCTCATCTGCAATCAACTGAGCAAGTTTATACGTATCACGGATTGTTTCTTTTGTTGCCAGGACAAGACGTCCACCATAAGTAAGTGATCCAAATATCTCCCAAACTGACATATCAAAACAGAAAGAATGAAATAGTAACCACACATCATTACTAGAGAATTTAAAACTATTTGGTTGATGCATGACAAGTTGTATTACATTACTATGTTCAATCATAACCCCTTTAGGACGTCCTGTTGTTCCAGAAGTATAAATGACATATGCTAAATTATTTGGGGCAACATCTACTCTCTCGAAATCTTGCATCGGTGTCTTATTAAGTTCTTCAATAAAAAGTATTGTGCTATCAAATTTAACTTTATCCTCAAATAAATTTGAGGTTATTATTACATTTGAACCACTATCTTGAAGAATAAAATCAATGCGTTCCTGCGGATAATCAGGATCAATTGGAACATAAGCCCCACCTGCTTTTAAAATACCAAGTAGAGAGATAATCATATTAAATGAGTAATCCAACATTACAGCTACTGGCGAATCTAAAGTTACACCTTCTTTTAGAAGAGCAAATGCCACTTTATCCGCACGCTCATTCAATTCTCCATAAGTCATCTCACTATTCTCAAATGTAAGTGCCACTCTCTCAGGATGCTTTTCAGCTTGCATCTCAATTAATTGATGAAGTGTTGTGTGTGGGAATGTAGCACTTTGATTTTGACCACCTTGAAGCAAAAACTTTTCTTCTGCCTCATCTAACATCTTAAGAGTTTGTATTGGTTGTCCTTCATCTAAAAGCATTGAATCTAATAGTTGTATAAAATGGTTAGTTATACTGGTAATAATGGATTCATCAAATAGATCTTCAGGCCACATCATTGCAAGTTTAATAGAATCGAAACACTCTATTGAGACGGTTAAATCATAGTTGGTCATTTCATTTACTTCATAACCTGAAATTCTTACACTTTCATCAATTTCTTTCAGCTTTTCTATATCAAGAGGATAATTCTCAACTACCATAATAGTGTCAAATGACACGTTTAAATCAACAATTGGAGTCGTTTCATATTCAGTTCTTCTTTGGACATCACTTTGAATTCTTTGTAAAAGATCTGAAACAGTCATTCTCCCATCAGCACTTACACGAAGTGGTGGTGTATTTATAAATAAACCTACCATTTCATTCAGACCGTGCATTGGAATTGAACGCCCGGATACTGTTGTACCGAATATTACGTCCTCTGAATTTTTGTACCTTTGTAATAATAGACCCCAGGCTGTATAGAATAATGTAGCCAATGTTACACCTTGATTACTTGCAAAACTTCGAAATCTATCACTTTGCTCTTTATCTATCTCTTTTACATATGTTTTTGCTTTTTTTAGTTGATTAGAATTTTTATTGGATAAATTTAATTGTTCAGTTAATTCATTTAAATATTGTTCCCAAAAAAGCTTTTGTTTTGATTTATCTTGTTTTTGTTGCCATAGTATATATTCTTTAAATTTCTTTTTATTTATAGATGATGGTACATCTCCCTTTATTAACTCTCGATATACCTTAATAAACTCTTGTAAAATAATACCATTACTCCAACCATCAAACAAAATATGATGATGACGTAAAACCATTTCATATTCGCCTTCGTTCAAATGGCACAGTTCGATAGAAAAGGGAACTGTTTGTAAATCAAAGCTTTCTGTATCATTAGATACTTTGCCATCACTATAAATAATGTTCGGAGTATGCTCTTTTAGTATAAGTTGTACAGGTTGTTTAACTTTTTCCCATCGAAAAATTGTACGCAGCATTTCATTTTCCCGCGTCACATAATTCCACGCCTCTTCAAACTTTGGAATATTAATTTTTCCAGTTAAGCAAAGTCGAAGCTCTTCATGATATAACTTTCCTTCGGGTTCTTTCAAATAATGATAAAGAATACCTTCCTGCACTGGTGTAAGAGCGATTACATCTTCAATATCTTCTTTATGAATCTTTACTGCTTTCCTCATTAACAGAACCTCCTACAAGTGTGGTATGGTGTGAATATTTATCGGAACCTAATAAGGCAAGTGCTTTTCTATCTATCTTTCCGCTATCCGTTAATGGCATTTCATTTACACGTACAAAACGGTTAGGTATCATATAATCTGGTAAAAATAAGCGAAGATATTTTTTTAACTTCTCTAACTCAATATCATTTTCTGACTCATAGAAAGCTATTAACTTAACTACCATCTCAGATTCTTGTCTTACAATTACCGCACATTGTAAAACTCCTTCACAAGACATTAAACACGATTCTATTTCCCCTAACTCAATACGAAGCCCATTAACTTTAACTTGAAAATCAATTCTTCCATGAAACTCAATATTCCCATCCGATCTTATTAAAGCTAAGTCACCAGTTTTATATATACGGGTATCAAGGGAATATTGTACAAACTTTTCTGCAGTTAATTGCGGCCTATTTACATATCCACGTGCTAATCCTATACCTGAGATACATAATTCTCCTATATGGCCTTCCGGAAGTTTATTACCATATTTATCAACAACAAACATCTCAATATTCTTAATTGGTCGCCCTATTGGAACGCTCCCTTCTGTAATCTCATGTGTCGGACAATCATAAGCAGTCACATCAATGGTTGCTTCAGTAGGTCCGTACAGATTAGTAAGAAGTGTACCATTAGAGAAATTTAGCAACTTATTAAAACGGTTTACATGTTGAGACAGTAGTGCCTCACCACTAACAAATACTTGTTTCAACGATTTTATTCGGTTAGTTTCACCTGTCACATCAAGATAGTGTAAAAATGCACTTAACATAGATGGTACAAAATGCATAATTGTCACGTCATTACTTTCAGTTGTCTCAATAATAGCCTGTGGAAACTTCTCCATCCCCGGCGCAAGAATACATACTTTGGCTCCAACTATGGCCCACCAGAACATCTCCCATACGGATACATCAAATGTATAAGGGGTCTTTTGTAATATAGTATCCTTTGAACTAATTGGATAAGCCTCTTGCATCCACTCAATTCGATTTATTAAGGCCGAATGCTCAATCATAACACCCTTAGGTTTCCCAGTTGAACCGGAAGTGTATATTACGTACACAAGATCAGAGGGTTTGTTAATACACTCTAGATTTTCACTCTTTCCTTCATAGGAAATCGAATCTAAAGCCAACATATCAGCCTTCAAACTATCTTGAAAACGATGTAGGATTTGCTTTTGCGTCAGTATTAATTTAGCACCGCTATCTTCTATAATGAATTGTAATCGTGATGATGGATGATTCGGGGAAAGCGGAAGATATGCTCCGCCCGCTTTCAATATCCCGAAAATTCCGACAACCATTTCGATAGATCGCTCTACCATAATACCTACAACTGTATCTGGACCAACTCCACCTTCACGTAAAAGACGAGCTAATTGGTTACTTTTTTCATTTAATTCCTTATAGGTTAATGTTTCTTTTTTAAAGATAACAGCAACCTCATCTGGCGTACGGACTACTTGTTCTTCAAACAGCTTTTGTATACATGTACTCATCCGGGTTGTATCACTCCTTTAGTTACAGGTATTTTTTCAATGGCACGTTTCGCTTTTTTAGCAAATCCCTTACCAAGTAATAGCTGATGAATCTGATTACTCCCCTCAACGATCTCCATTGTTTTGGAATCTCTAAAGCACCTTGATATTGAATAATTATCATTACAACCAAGTGCTCCCATAATCTGTACAGCATTCGTTGAATGCCTTGTACCTGAGCGCGATGCAAAATATTTTGCAATCATAATCTTTTCAGTAGCATCAGCTCGATGTTCATTTTTGGCCTTACAAGCTTCTAAACTAAGGAGTATAGAAGCTTCTAAATCTACTCCCATATCCGTAATCATATGTGAAATCATGCCATGATCAATTAGAGAGTTACCAAATGCACTTCTATGTAATACATGATTCCCACAGATTTCTAAACAAGTACGTAATACACCAAGAGCAGCAAAGGCAATTGAAATACGCCCAAATTCTAAAGCATACGGTGCAAGGTAAGTAAAAGCAAATCCTGGTCTACCAATGATATTTTCTAAAGGTATTTCTACATTATTGAATTCAATTTCTGCCAAATATGCAGCTTTAAATCCAAGCATGTCTCTTATATGAGTAACATTTACACCCGCACTATCTTTTGGTACTAAACAGGCAACTGGTTGTTCACCATTTAGTTTTCCAAATACCAAAAACACATCAGCAGCTGCACCAAAAGTGATCCACTTCTTCACTCCATTAAGTATTAATTTATCCCCGTGTTGATCGAAGTTCGTTTTAATCATATTTAAATCTGATCCTGCTCCAGGTTCAGTAAGGGCTAATGCAGCTATTTGATTACCAGATGCAAGTAATGGTAACCACTGATTTTTTTGATTTTCTGTTCCCCATTTTAAAATCGTTTCTGTTACCATCGTATGGACATTAAATAATCCCGAAAGAGAGACACTACCTCTTGCTATTGCTTCAGTAAATAACCCATACGTTACATAATCCCATTCTAATCCACCATACTCTGCTGGAAGTGTTCCACCTAAATAACCATTTTTAGCACAAGTCTTTATTATGTCTGATGGAATGCCCTGTTCAATCTCCCAACTATTAGCGTAAGGTTCTATATTTTCATAAACAAAATCCAAAAAATTCTGATACATTTTATATTGAGATGGCTCTAAGTATTGTTTCATGTCCATTACCGAACCATTTGCTTATTTCTTATAAAATTACCAATAGAATTTACAGACTTATAGTTATCCATATCTAAGTCATCCATAGTTACCTTTATGGCAAATTCTTTTTCAAGAAAAGTCATCAATTGGATTGCAAATAAAGAATTAACTAATCCTTCTTCAAAAATCTCAGTATCATCATTAAATTCAATACCTACATGATCTTGAATATACATATGAATAATTTGTTCTAAATTTTTATCTTGCATTTTATACACCCCTATTTGTAATTTTTAATTTTAATAAGCGTAAAAACCTTTACCACTCTTTCTACCACATTCACCTGCATCCACCATCTTTTTAAGTAATGGACAACATCTAAACTTTGGATCTTGATATTCCTCATAAAGTACATTCAAAGAATGTACTACTGTATCTAACCCAATTAAATCTGCTGTTTCTAATGGACCCATTGTATGTCCAAAGCATTTTTTAAATATATCGTCTACCTGTTTAGGCGTTGCTACACCATCCATTACAACCCAAGCCGATTCATTCATGAATAAGTGGGAGATACGGTTAGAAACAAACCCAGTCTGATCATTAACCACAATTGCATCTTTATCTAATTGTTTGAGGAAAGATTGAGCTTTTTCGACCGTTTCATCTGAAGTTAAATACCCTCTAATAACTTCTATAGATGGTTTCATATATACCGGATTCATAAAATGCATTCCTATTATTTTATCTGGACGCTTTGTTACTCCTCCTACTTTTGTTATTGAGATACAAGACGTATTGACTCCAAAAATTGTATCCTTTTTACATATCTCATCTAATCTTCTATAGATCGGCTCTTTAATTTGCCAGTTTTCTGGAACATTTTCTACTATATAATCACATTCAGCCACTTCATCAAGATTAGTAGAGCTACTTATTAACGAAAGTACTTCTTCCTTATGCATTCTAGGAAATGCTTTATTAATTAGAGGAGCAAAGCGAACTGTCTCTAATATTTTCTCTTCCGCTATTTCTAACTGCTCTTCTGTAACATCAATTAATACCGTTTCTAGACCATGCAGCATTAAATCTACTGCCATGCCGATCCCCATTGTTCCAGCACCTACAATACCAATTTTCTTGAACATTTATCCACCATCGCTCCCTTAATATATTTATAATTTATATCTAAAAACTTTTACATTGAAGAACTCTTTGCTGGTAACGTTTTTGTTCTCTCTCTTTAATCTGTTTTTCAGTAAGTGCTGTTTTCATCATTTGGATTGCTTCTTCTACATCACTTTTCTCCACTGAATACCCCGAATTAATTTTTTCTTCCAATTGACTTTGGACCTTTTGAAATGGGAGTACTACCTTTTTCTGATAATCACTTAAATCTGTATTATAATTTTTTGTACTTACAACTACAGTTAAACACCCTGATATAACTTCTTCATAATCAGATTCTTGTAATGTAAAAGAATTTTTTGTATTTAGGATATCTTTCTCCCTTTCATAATTAAATGTCGATATAGCAGGGTTAATAGCTTGCAGAAGATACTTCAAGACTTCCTTTGGTCCCATTTCAATAGCTTTCATAGACCCTTGATTCATTTGATAGTGAATCATGTCCAACCATTTCACAGGCTTTATTAATTGTAAGTAAAGGTTTTCTCTTATATTTTCTACACCTTTATACATTGAACTATCATGATTCGCTATGACAGGTACTAATGGCTGTTTCATATCTATATTTTCTAGTACACTCTTATATTTTTCAGCAGCAGGTTGCATCATAGGAGAATGAAATGGCCCACTTAATTTAAGGGGGATTGCAATTCCCCCATGCTCTACTACCATTTCACAAGCTAACTGAACCGCAGAGTTTGTACCAGAAATTGATGTTTTATTTGGAGTGTCATAAGCCGATATATATACTTCCTGTCCCTTGGTTAACAATTCTGAACAAATACCTTCAACAATTTCTGGAGCAAGATTGTTAACCCATGCCATAGTTCCATCTATAGTCAATGCATAGCTACTCAAAATCGTACTACGTTCTTGTACTAATTTTAAGGTATCTGAAAATGCAATTGCTCCAGAAGCACATAGAGCTGTATATTCTCCCAAAGAATATCCAATCATTGCCTCTGGTTTATTGCCTATTTCCTGTTCAAAAACTCGAAAAGCTGCCATGCTAGTTGTTACTAAAGCAGTCTGTGAATTTTGTAACTTTTCAAGGTCATCTTTGTATATCTTCTCCATACAAAGGGAAGCCATGTCTATTTTTAGAGTGTCACTTGCTTCTTCAAATATCTCACGTGCTACAGGGAAGTTTTCATAAAGGTACTTACCCATTCCAGAATAATGGGATCCTACGCCAGGAAACATAAATACAATATTCATCTTTTTATCTCCCTTTTTTTCATCTTAAGCTATCTTCAACTCTATCTAATAAAGCTCGTCCCTCTTCAGTTTTTCTTAAATTCACTAAATCAACTATATAGCGAATATCTGATACATCATTCCATCCTAAATCCAGTGCAAGATTCATATGCTTTAACGAAAGATCGATTCTATCAATTAATGAATAACCACATGAAAGTAAAAAATGATGCCATGCATTTAAATCTCCTATAGTACGAGCTTTTTGTACAAACTCACTAGCTTTATTAAAATCTGAATAGTATCTTAGTTGATGGTATGCGGTAAAAACGAAATTATCTAATTCGTTATAAGGAAACACATAAGCTGTATAGGTTTGAAGATTTGTGAATCCAACTTTCCCCGCTAGTTTAATAGATGGAATACGAAAATCCTCTGTCTTCCAATGTGGTGTTCTTCCTTGTTTTAAACAGTCATCCAAGAATGCTCTTGCAGCCAACCAAGCATACCCTTTACCTCGCTGGAATAAATCATAAGTATTAATTCCAATTTCCACATCAGTATCTGTTGCAAAAACCGATAAGCAACTAGTTACAACTTGTTCATGTACCATTACTACATAACCAAATCCATTTCGGATGAAATCCTGAGTTGACTCCCAAAAATCAACAATATCATCCCGTACCATTGCGAACTTTTTATCTGATAGCATGTCGATTGTAATTCGTTCCACCGTTACCTCATCAGGCATATTAGGTTTAGATAACTTATTATAAGACTCCGGATCAAAAGTAAATGTTACTCGAGTGTAAGGTTTAGGAATAAACATTTGCAATTGTTCCTCGACAACCTGTTTCCATTTTGATTCGGGTAATAATTCAACCTGAAAAAAGTCATCCCCTATCTGCTGAGCCTCAGGTGCAATTACTTCTTTAATAAAAGTTGGTAGACTTGAAACAAAATTACTTGTAGGATCACCTAATAAATAAAAAATTTCTTGTTCTGCCCATACAAGTGCACATCTAGGGTTATTAGGATTATCCACATAAATATGTCCCTTATTGTAACCATGAGCTATACCATTCAGTATTGGATGGTTCTTATAATCAACGAGAAGTGGAGATATTTGTTTGAATTCATCCTTTTCTTTTACCAATTCATAAATCATATTCTTAAAAGTCCTCCCTTTTGAGAACAAGTGTGAAGTGCATGCTGCGCAATAATTGGCTGAAGTACCTGCGAGGTACCTTCAATAATTTCTAAAACCTTTGCTTCCCTAAATAAACGCTCAACAGGATATTCTCTTGAAAACCCGTTTCCACCAAACACTTGGACAGCGTTTGTGGCTACCTTCATAGCCATCTTTGAGGCAAAATATTTTGCAATGGTTGTTTCAATTACAGCATCAGTATGTCTATCCTGACGCTTTTTCCCAGCCTCTTGGCATAACGAACGAGCTGCTTTTATATTTACACTTGCTTCTGCTAAAATTGTTTGAATTGCTTCATATTCACATATATATTTATTTCCTTGTTTTCTTCTTCTTGAATAAGCTACCATTGCTTCTAGTGCTTCTTGAGCAATGGCTACTCCCGCCCAGGCAATACTATATCTACCATGATCAAGAGCTGTGTTAACTACATAACTCCATCCACCCCCAATTGGTCCTAACAAATTTTCAGCTGGTACCTTTACATCTTGCAAATGAATCTCAGCTATATGCGAGGAATTACTTGCTAACAGTTTACTCATTTTATTTGTAGAAACACCCGTCATTGACCGTTCAACAATAAAAGCGCTAACTTTTCCCTCACTAGACGCAAAAACTAAAAAACAATCCGCAATGTCAGCAAAAGAAATCCATTTTTTGTGCCCATTAAGAATAAAATGATCATTAACTTGTTTATAGGAAGTTCCAACAGCTTTTGCATCAGAACCAACCTCTGGCTCAGTTAGGGCAAATGAAAATAATTGGTTCCCCTTTGCCATCTCAGGTAACCATTTTCTCTTTTGCTCTTCAGTCCCCCACCTTTTAATTGACTCCCCTACTAAAGATACATGAACTGTAAGTAATTCACGAACCGAATTACAAGCTTTACCAATGATTTCAGTAAGACGACCATAATCTAAAGAATCAAGAGAAAGCCCACCATATTCTTTTGGTATCGTTGCACCCAATACACCATAACTTGAGATTTCTTGTATCACATCATAGGGAAGCTCTTCATTACTTTCAAACTCACTTGCTCGAGGCCGAAGCTTCTTTTCCGCAAACTCATCAACTACTCCCAGAATCTCTTCTGCATTACTCATACTGTGAAATTCCCATTCTTCTTTTTGTTAATTAGATCAACCATATTATTAATAGTAGAAAAGTTAATAATATCAAGTTCATCATTATCTACTACTATATCAAACTCCGTTTCTATGAAATTTAACATTTGCATAGCAAAGAGCGAATTTACATAACCTTTTTCAAATATGTTGTCATCATTAGCAACAATAGTTTCCTCTGCATTAAAAATAATAAGATTTTTTTTAATGTATTGACGTATTTTTTCATGATTATCCATGTAATTACTCCTTCTGAGACCTGGGAAATCAATTAACCTATATCCCAATTAAAATCAGTCTCTATTTTTATTTTTTCTTTCTCCTGAGTCGCAGATAAAACAAGTTCTTTTTCCTCACTTGTTAACATTTGAATATCTTTTAGACTAACATTAGGATGAGTTGTTATTTCTTCTAATAGAAGGTTAAATCGCCGTCCAAATTCTACTATTGTTGATTTATCAAATAAAGATGTAGCATATTCAAAAGTGAATTCATATATATCTTTATTTTCTTCAGCAATAAGAGTTAAATCAAACTTACTTGTTAGTGTATCTGTGTTTGTTTCCGTGCTAATTTCTAATCCATCCACAACTGTATGTTTTTCATCCGAATTTTGTAATACAAACATGACATCAAATAAAGCACTTCGGCTTAAATCTCTAGAAAGATCTAATTTTTCCACTAACTGATCAAATGGATACACCTGATGTTCGAAAGCTTCTAACGTATCGTTTTTCACTTTTTTCAAGTGATTAATAAAAGATTGATCTGGATTTATTTGATAACGTAATGCAATTGTATTTACAAACAACCCCATAAGAGGTAACAGATCAGCATGTGGCCTACCTGCAACTGGTGATCCTATAATGACATCCTTTTGTTCCCCATGCTTGTACAGAAAAATAGTGAAGGTAGCCATAAGTAACATAAAAGGTGTCGTATCAGTTTCTAGTGCTATTTTTTTTATTTTCCGAGTAATTTCCTTGTTTACTTGGAAATTATATTGTTCACCCTCAAAACTCTTTACAGGTGGCCGACCTCGATCATATGGTAATTCAAGAACTGGTATATCCCCTGAGAATAATTCTTCCCAGTATTTCTCATGGATATCAAATTCTTTAGAAGATAATAATTTTTGTTCCCACACAGCATAATCTTTATATTGCAAACGATTTTCCGGCAATGTTTCCCCAGCATATAAGGCCTTAAAATCATGCATAAAGATACTTAAAGACACGCCATCTGTTATGATGTGATGAAGGTCAATTACAAGTAAATAACTATTATCTTTTAGCTCCTTTAGTCCAGCCCGCATTAACGGGACCTTAGAAAGATTAAATGGTTGCAACCATTCTTTATAATCTCTCTTTATCATTTCTAGCTCAAATGTTACCTGTTCTAATACTCTCTGTACTAATTGATCCCCCTGCCACTCAAACTGTGTTCTGAGTATTTCATGGCGTTTAATAAGCTTTTCAAAGACTAATTCTATTCTTTTCCGATCCACCGTTCCTTTAAGAATAAAACAACTTGGTACATTGTATGTCATCTGTACCCCATCCATCTCTTGTAGTAACATCATTCTTTTTTGAGTCGATGAAACCGGGTATACCTCAGATTCCGGTACTATTTCTATCTCTTGCAACCTATTTTCTTTTGAATTTTTAATAAAATGACTTAAAGTTCTTATTGTTGGATACTCAAAAAGATTTGCTAATGATAATTGCACATTAAATTCTTTCCATATTTTGGCGTTGATTACAGTAGCATGAAGGGAATGACCACCAAGTGCGAAAAAATTATCCTCCACACCAATACAAGGATTACCTATAACTTCTTTCCATATATCAACTAGCTTTCTCTCCATATTATCGAGTGGTTTTACATAATTAGTAGTCTCTTCTATCGATGGCGAAGAATCTATGATTACATTCTTTGTATTACCTTTTATAACAGAAAAAAGAAATGTCATTATTTGTTCAGCTAAATTTTGCTCGTATTCTGCAGCATGGTGAATTTTATCTGAAATGTTTACTATTCCTTCTTTAGTTACTGATTTTGTTAAGTGCATTTTTATCAATGATCCACGAATTACTCCCCAATTGGCAGCTGCTGTCTTCATAGATTCAGCGATAGTTTGGAAGTCCGAGTGATAACGCTCACCAAGAAACGAAAGCATTTTTGAAAACTTCACTCGGCCATCTACAACTTGACCTAAATGTGAGAATAACGGAACATCATTAAAGTCTAAATATCCATCTGTCTCTTTATTTAAATCAAACCTACTTATTAGTTTCGTAGCAAAAAGGTGCATTTGTGAAAAAATATGTTTTTCATCTTTTATATGTTTTATCCAATTTGACAAATCGGTTGTAATTGATTGTATGTCTGTGATTTCATCTTCAGTAACTTTTAAAGTACTTACTTTTTGATAACCCTTATGAAAAAGTTCTGTTGAAAGTTGTGCATTTTTAACCATAAAATATGGATCGGTAATAATGAAACAGTCTTCTTCGGGCTCATATCCTACAATAACAAATGAATGAACAATATGATTTTTTAGATAATTCTCATCCCAAGGAAGCCAGTATGCATTCATGGTTACCACCACAGGAAATCCCGAGTATAATTGTTCTAATATAATTTCAAATCCTTCATCGGATGAATCTGTATCAAATATAGTACTTTTTATACCATGATATTTTTCTAAATCACTTACAAAATAACCAGACTCTGTATATAAACCATCCCCTAGATTTCCATTATCGACAGGAGAAAAACCAAAATCCCATAATCTAGCGTACATTAAATAATGTTTACGCTTAAACCAATTAGCTAACGTAGCAATTACATCATCAATACAATTCTGTTCAGAACTTTTACAAGGCTCAACATCATATAAGATTGAAGAAGTATAATTTCCCATTTACTCACCTCTATATTTTTACCAACAGGAAAAACTATTGTAATTTGGTTATTTCTCTATACTAAGTTGACAGAGATATGTATATCTTCTTTAAAAAGCTATCAATTATTATTAACGCATTTCATATAAAGAATCTTATTTCTCGAATCACTTTTTTATTTTAATCATTCTATAATAGGGAGGAGAATTCCCTAACTCATAGTCACCAGAATAAACACTAACATTCCAGAAAGCTAAGAGGGAAAGCTCCTTTAATCCCACAGTATAGCAAGTGTAAATTTAAACTCTTAAAAGTCGTGTTTACAATATGAAGTAATACTAATTATTTTTCTTTTCTGCTATATAAGCAGCTAGTTGTTTAATATTGCGTTTTGTATATGCAACTAAGTCGTCCGTATTAAGATTCTCGTTTTCTAAAGCAAGATCAAGCTCAATAGCTAGTAGAGAATTTCCTCCTAAGTCAAAGAAATCATCCTCTACACCGACAGCTTCAATCTTCAATATACTTTTCCATATTTCAACCAAACGAGATTCTAACTCATTACTAGGAGACATCATACTCTCCTCCTCATTCTTAGGTAAAGATCTAGGTGAAGGTAAGGAATGTCGATCAACCTTTCCACTTGGTGTTAATGGTATGTTTTCAACTTCAACAAAGAAAGTAGGTATCATATAACTCGGAACTAATTTCGCAAGATGCAATTTCAAATCAGAAATGGATACAGGTGATTTTGCTACGAAATAAGCTACAAGTTTTTTCTGCCCATCTTCATCTTGAATGTCTACTATCACTGCTTCTTTAATTGCATGATGTGAAGATAAAGCATCTAAAATTTCCCCTGGCTCAATTCGATATCCTCTAATTTTTAATTGTTCATCATTTCTACCGAGGAATTCTATATTCCCATCAGGTAACCAGCGTGAAAGATCTCCTGTCCTGTACATTTTCTCCCCTTTTACAAATGGGTCTGGTAAAAACTTTTCTTCAGTTAATCTCATTTGATTTACATATCCTCTTGCAAGCCCTTCTCCCGCAATATACAGCTCTCCTACCGCGCCAATAGGCTGAAGTCTCTGTTTTTGATTAAGTATATAAAGCCTTACATTCGGAATAGGCTTTCCAATAGGAATAGTATTATAGTTTTCACTTTCTTGAAGTGAAAACGTACTTGCGATAACTGTCGCCTCAGTAGGACCATACATATTTTCTATTTGAGTCGATAGTCGATGCTTTTTAAACTTATTAACCACCTCATGTGTCAAAGCTTCACCCGCAAGTAATATATACTTCACTTTATTTAAAACCTGGCAATTTTCATTATTAAGTGTATTTACGAAAGCTCTAAACATAGACGGTACAAAATTTAATAATTTCACATCATATTTATCTATAGTTCTTAAAATTGCTCTTGGGTTTCGATGTTCCCCATTGTCCATTATTACTAATTTACTACCTACTATGGTCCACCCAAACAACTCTAGAACAGATACATCAAATATATAAGGTGTCTTTAGTAAATACGTATCTGATTCATCCATAGGATATAAATGAGACATTGAAAATAAGAAATTCACAATACTACAATGTTCAATCATGACTCCTTTTGGTCTACCTGTAGAACCGGAGGTGTATAAAATATAAGCTAAGTTATTTGGCTTTCCAGTAACTTCCAGGTTGCTTGTATCACCAACGTACAAATTTTCTTGCTTTAAATCAATAATCTCTCCTACAAATGGAATTTCACCTACGTATTTAGATTCTGTAAGTACAAATTGAGGATTACAATCCTCTAAAATATGTTCCATTCGACGCTTTGGATATTCAGGATCAATTGGTACATATGCAGCTCCAGATTTTAGCGCAGCAAATATAGCTATAATCATTTCTACGGATCTTTCCACAACGATACCAATTTTAGTTTCCTGATCTACACCTTTTTGTCTAAGAATACGAGCAAGCTGATTTGCTCGATTATTGATATACGAATAACTGTACGGTATATCATTTGAAATAACTGCGATTTCTTCTGGTTTATTTTCAACCTGATCCTCAAAAAATTGATGAACTAATTTACCCTGAGTAAAATCTAATTTTGTATTATTAAGTTCATTTAACATCCTTGTGGATTCACTTTTACTTAAAACATTAACGTCTTCAATTTTCGCTTCAGGATTAGCTACCATCCACTCTAGCGTATTTATAAAATGCATCATAAACCGCTCTATAGTTTGCGGATAATATAGTCCTGTCGCGTATTCCAATTCTAATCGCAGACCCTCTTCTTCCGGAAATACTTCTATACTCATATCTACCTTTGAAGCTTGATGCTTAATTTCGTATGATTTAAATGTAATATCTTTTATTTTTTCTGATGTTCTTCCGATATTCTGCATTACTAACATGACATCAAATACAGGATTTCGATTAGTATGATAAGCCATGTCTAACTTATTTACTAACTCATCAAATGGGTATTCTTGATATTGAAATGCTTCTAGCGCATTTTCTTTTACTTCATTTAAGAATTGAATTATCGTCTTTTCCGCTTTAGGATGATTTCTCATAGGTAGAGTATTTACAAACATACCTATGATAGGCTCAAGATCATGATGAATTCTTCCTGCAATTGGAGAACCTACTATAATATCTTCCTGTTGCGTATACACATGCAATACTATATTTAGTGACGAAAGAAGTACCATATATAAAGTAGCTTCTCTTTCATCCGCAAAGGATTTTAATTTATTAGAAAGTTCAGGTGTTAAATGGAATACTAATCTATCACCTTCAAAAGTTTGATTTAGCCCACGTGGCTTATCGGTTGGGAACATAAGAATTGGTAACTCACCTTTAAACTTCTCTACCCAATACTCTTCAATTTCTTTCAGCCCTTCATCATGTAAACGGTTGGTTTGCCAATTGGCATAATCTTTGTATTGTATTTTAATAGGCTCTAAGGCTTTGCCTGAATATAAATCTATAAACTCTTTTTCTAACTTCGCTAAAGATACTCCATCTGCTATTATGTGATGAAGATCAAATAGTAACAGATATTGATTGAATTCTAATTTCATTAAACCGACGCGCATAAGTGGAGCCCTATCTAACTGAAAAGGACGAACAAATTCCTGTATTAGCTCTTCAATTGTTGATCTATCAGATTTATATAAATGTTCAATTCTAATATCTAAACTATCATGAATAAATTGAACTGGTTCACCTTTAATAAATTGGAATGAAGTTCTTAATGATTCATGACGTTCTACTAATTCTTTGACACATTGTTCTGCCTTTATAAAATCAAACTCACCTTCTATTAACATTGCACCTGGTATATTGTAGGCAGTTCCTATTCCAGCAAAGCGGTTTAATATATATAATCTTTTTTGTGAAGAAGAAGTTTGATAAAATTCTCTATCAGGTACGATCTCAATTTGAGAATAATTTTTCTTCCCTTCATATTTCTCTATATACTCCGCTAATAGCATAATTGTAGGCCTTTGAAACATTTCACGTATAGGTACATCTACACCTAAACGTTTATATATGTGTGAAACAACAGAAGTAATTTGTAATGAATTACCTCCTAATTCGAAAAAGTTATCATTCACACCTATTTTCTCTATTCCAAGTACTACTTTCCATATCTCAGAGAGCATTTGTTCAATTTCATTACGTGGTTCAATAAATAAAGCTGTGGATTGCTCCCAAATTGGATCTGGAAGAGCTTTCCGATCTATTTTACCGTTTGATGAGATTGGAAACTGCTCAATCGGGATGATGTATGCAGGAATCATATAAAAAGGTAAATACTCTCTAAGGAATTGGCGTACCTCTTCTACTTTAGCTGAAGAATTCATAACAACATATGCACATAAAACCGGAGCATCTTCTCCCTCTTTTTTACGTGTAATTACAATAGCTTCACCAATTTCAGGATATCGTAATAGTTGCTTTTCTATTTCTCCCAATTCAATTCGTAATCCACGAATTTTGACTTGATCATCCATACGGCCTAAATATTCAAGATTTCCATCTGGTAACCAGCGTGCCAAATCTCCAGTACGATATACCTTGTCATCTATAATAGAAGAACCCTCTTTGTTGATTTGTATAGGAACAAATTTCTCCATAGTTAACTTAGGTTGATTTAAATAACCTCTTGCTAATCCTTCTCCTGAAATACACAATTCCCCAGGAATTCCAACGGGTTGTAATTGTTGATTATCACCCATAATATAAACTTTTTGATTAGCTAGAGGTCTTCCTATTGGTAATTGATTCATAAATTCTAACTCAGCGTGCGGAACATGATAACATGTAGAATCTACAGTTGTCTCTGTAGGTCCATAAGCATTTGTTAAATTTGGTCGGCAGTTTTCATTAAATAAACCAAGGAACTTCCGTGCTAATTTCGGTGGTAATTCCTCTCCAGCAATAATAAAATGTTTAAATGAATATTCTACCTCTTCATCTATAAAATTAGTTAATAATCGAAGATGCATCGGCGTTCCATCAGCAATATTTATTTGCTTTTCTTGATAAAAATTAATTAACTCCTGCCCATCAGTTCTTGCTTCCTCAGGTACTATAAATAAACTATTTCCTAATAGAAGCGCACCAAACATGTTTTGTACTGAAGCGTCAAACTCAAAAGGTGAAACTAACCCGATTCGCATAGAAGAACTATATTTATCATATATTTCATTTTTTAACCCAAATATTAAATTTACAACACTACGATTTTCAACCATAATTCCTTTAGGATTACCTGTAGTTCCAGAGGTGAAAATAACATATGCCAAATCGTAAGGTGTACTTACTGAAGGGAAACTAACCAATTCTGTTTCAAGTAGCTCATTAAAACTTACCATACTACAATCCTGGATTTCCCTTGTAAAATCTTCACTAATAACTTCTGGTTTTACTATACAAAGTGGAGATTTACATTCTTTTAGCATTGCCTCTATCCTTTTATACGGCAAATATATGTTAATAGGTAAATAAGCAGCCCCACTTTTTAAAATACCTAGCAATGCAATTACTGCATCAATTGATCGATCCATCATAAGGCCAACAATGTGTCCTTTTCCAATTCCTTTTTTATGTAGAGAACTGGCAACCAGATCTACCTTTTCTTTTAATTGAGCGTATGTTATTTCTCTTTTGTCATCAGAAACAGCAAGCTTATTTAGATTATGCATGACTTGTTCTTCAAATAACTGTATTACCGTTAAATGATGCGGGTAATCTAACTCAGTTTGATTAAATGTAATTAACTCTCTTACGTCATTATCACTAACCCAATCTAACTCTATATGCGGTGTATTCGGTTGTAGTAAAGCTTGCTCTAACAAGTCTATAAAATGATGAACAAATCGCGTAACAGTAGATGTTTTGTATAGATGCTCATTAAAATACATATCACCTTCTATACACCCATTTACTTGACGGAAAGAGAATATAATCTCAGCATTGCTCTCACTTAAATAATTTAAATCTTGAATTTCCTCTAGCAAAATTGCAGTACGGAATGGATAATTACGCCCCTCTGGAAGGTAGTTACTCAAAACCGGTTGTAAACTTTCCAATGGGAAATTTTGATGTTCTAAAGCATTAACCATTACTGTACTAGCATGCTGGAGAATTTGTCTAAATGTCATATGTTCCTCAAGACCATGTCTTAAAACTAACAAAGTATTAATAAGGTTTGTATCACTGTCTTGTTTTAAAACAGGTGTACCAATGCATATATCTTGCAATCTAGTATATTTATTTAACAGCAAAGTAAGTCCAGCAGTAAGAATCATGTGCAATTGAAGATCTGATCCATTTGCTAACTTTAAAATCTTCTCGGACAATTCCTCTTTTAGTTTTATGCTAACATTTGATAAATTCACCTGTTTGTTTGATGTCCGGTAATCATAAGGGAAATGGCAGTCAGCCAGTTCCCCTGATAAGTTTTCTAACCAAAATTCTCTTTCCTTTATTCGTTCATTTGCGGCAATTACTTTATCTTTATTCGCTATTCGTTCAACCATAGTTACTCACTCCTGACAATAATCAATTAAAAGTTAAAATCCCCAAAATCTACTGATACCTTAACTGGTTGCAGTTCTTGAATTTCTTGTTTAAATGAAATATCTTTTAATAAAATTTCAGGATGATCTACAATTTGTTCAAAAATCTCAACATAACGCTCACATAACTTTTGAACCGTGTCCCTAGTATATAAAGAGGTTGCATATTCCATAGTCAATTCAATTGTATCTTCCAATTCAACCACTCTTAGCAATAAATCCATTTGTGCGCGCTTAAAGTCGTGATCATATGTCCTTAGTTCTAAACCATCGATAAACATATGATCTGCATCCATATTTTGCATAACAAATGAAACATCGAAAAGTGGGTTCCTATTATACGTGCCCTGAAGTCCTAATTGATTAACCAGGTCCTCATATTGACATTTTTGATGTTCAAATGCTTGTAAGACCTGCTCTTTTACTTCAAATATGAATTGAGTAAACCTTTGTTCAGCTCTTGGATAGTTCCTTATTCCTAACATGTTTACAAATACTCCTATAATATCTTGTAAATCCGCATGCGGGCGACCAGTAATTGGTGAACCAATAACAACATCCTCTTGGCCAGTATATTTACCTAGCAAAATATTATATACAGAGAGCATTAGCGTATATAATGTAGTTTCTTCTTTTGCTAATAAACGCTTAATTTTCTTGGTAACATTTGAATTAATAGTAAAGGATATTTTACTACCTTTTAGATCTAATATTTCAGGTCTTGTATAATCAGTAGGCATATTCAAGACAGGTACACCATCTTTAAATTGATCTAGCCAATACTGTTCATGTTTGAGAGCAATTTCTTTTTCTTTTTCACTCTGCTGCCATTCTGAGTAATCCTTATACTGTATTTTTAAGTTTGGTAATTTCTCTCCTGAGTAAAGCGCAAATAGATCTCTAACGAAAATATCATAGGAAACTCCATCGGTTACTATATGATGTAAATCAATAATTAAAATATGTTTTTGTTCTTCCAATCTAATTAACCCTACACGGAAATATGGAGCATTATTAAAATTAAATGGGCGAATAAATTCATTAATTATTTGTTCCACTTCAGATTCAAAACCCTCAATTTGAGTAATATGGAAATCAGCATGATCATGAATAATTTGTACCGGTTTATCATTTTTCATTTCAATAGTAGTTCTAAATATCTCATGACGCTTAATTAATTGAGTGAACGCCTTTTCTAAACGTTCAATGTTTAATTTTCCATTTAAAAGAATAACGGAAGTATCATTATAAGCTGTACTTTCTGGATACAATCGGTGTAATACATAAAATCTCTTCTGAGCTGAAGAAAGCTGATAATGAGATTTAGGTTCAGCTGGAACAATAACATCAAATTCACTCTTATCTGCCCTTGAAATATAATTTGCTAGTTTCTCAATATTTGATAGAGTAAAGAGTTCTTTAATAGGAACTTCAACATTAAACTCTTTATGAATTTTTGAAACAATAGTAATAGCCTTAAGTGAATCTCCACCTAGTTCCAGAAGATCATCATGAACACCAACTTCTGAAACTTTAAATATATTTCTCCAAATTTTTGAAAGCTTTTCTTCTACCTCATTACGAGGTGCTACATATTCAGTCAAGAGTTGTGGTCTAGAATGGTATAACGTAGAATCTAATTCTTCTTCCTTCTCATCATTGAAAGAATTTAATAACACCCATTGATCAATACGCGCTTGCAGTTCTCCTGGAGAATGAATCAGTACTTCCCCTTGTTTCCATGACAGTGCTATATTAAAAGCCTGAACTCCTTCTTCAGGTGTCATAGATAATTCATGTACACTTGCACCTATCTGCATATCTTTTTCTTCATCTTCCCAGTATTTCCAATCACTCCAATTGACACTTATCCAAGGCAGGTTGGAATAACGATTTATATATTGTGCAAAAACATCCATGTATATATTTGAAGCAGCATATGATACATAACCTAATCCACCTAAGACCGCTGAAATTGAAGACATTAGAACACAAAAATCTAAATCTTTATTTCGTAAGCACTCTTCTAAATTGAGAAGACCATAAATTTTTGCAGAAAATTGTTCCTCACAGTCCTCTTTTTCAAGTTCCTGAATTAAATTAAAAGTCTTTCCACCAAGAATACCTGCACCATGAATTACCCCATTAATCTTTCCAAATTTTTGTTCTGCCTTATGAATTGCTTCGTATAGTTGTGATTGATCTGTAACATCAGCAGCAAGTACATAAACTTTAGATCCCGTTTCTTCTATCTCTAAAACTTTACGAATTCTGTCCGAATACATCGTATTTTCCTTCAAATGCATATCCCACTCATCACGATTTGGCAGACCTGTACGTGTAAGAAGAACTAAGTTGGCTTGTACAGTTTGAGCCAAGTGTTTCGCAAGAATTGTACCAATACCTCCGAGTCCTCCTGTAATAAGGTAAACTCCATTTTTTCGTAAAGGCAGTTTCTCTTTAGCTGGCTGTTCTAGTTGTAAAGGCTCGTAAGTTTGAACAAATCTTTTATTTCCGCGATAAGCAATCATCTTATCATTCGTATTTGAAAGACATTCTTCTACTAATTGATTTATTAACCTGCTCTTCCATTCTTTGTTTAGAGGTAAAACAACATCAACACTTGAACAAGAAAGATAAGAATACTCTTGTGGAACAACTAATGACGTTCCAAGTACAGTTGATTTTTCTGGAATTAATTCTTCATCACCAATCACTTGTTGAACACCATTTGTAATAATTCGAATTGAGATTGAATCAGAGATATTCTTGTCTCCTAGTGCCTGAGTTAAGTAAAAAATTGAATAGAATCCTAAATTTTGTTTACAATTTACATATTCAATTGAGGCTTGTCTTTCCTCATCCGTAATTCCCCACATATGAACTATTCTTGTAGGTAAACCACATATTTCTTGTACTTCATCCAATAACTTAACGTAATCTGTACGTTCTTCAGGATTTATAATGAAGCGATCGTTATTCTCCTTATTAAAAGCAAAGCCAGGTTCTACTGTAACTACTCTCTCCCCTTTATTTAATAAGTCCTTAACTAGTTCATTACCTAATCCTTCTTGATCTACAAAAACAATCCATGTCTCATTCACATCATGATTTGGTTCAAACAATGTAGAACTTTTCCATTGCGGTGTATAGAACCATTCAGAAATGTTGTTATTCTTACTAATTTTAGATTGCTTACTATTAAGCTTTTGACCTAAATCATACGGATTACCTTGTAATTTATAAGATATTTTATTGAAAGAATACATTGGTAATGGGATACGTCTTCTCTTCTCATCTTTATAAAATTGTTCCCAATCTATAGAAATACCTGTTACCCACATTCGAGCGATGTGACTAAATAAGAAATACATATCTGATACATCTTGTTGAACAGATCGAACCGTATTAAATATTCTTTCATTACCATTTTCATAGTCTAAAAGGCGACTAGTAAGCCTACTAAGGTCATTTCCAGGACCAATCTCTATGAATAGACTTGTATTGTCGCTATTCAACTCTTGAATTCCATCAGAGAATCGAACAGTTCCACGCATATGTTTTACCCAATAAACTGGGTTTGTTGCTTCTTCAGGTCGTATCCAAGTACCAGTCAAGTTTGACAAATAAGGTATTTTAGGTTCTCTAAGTGTCAATGTACTAACATAGGAAGCATACTCGTCCAGAATTGAATCCAGTTCGTGTGAATGTGCTGCTCCTTCTATTGTTACTCGCATACACATTAAACGCTTTTTCTTTAATTCATTTTCAAAATCTACAATTGCTTCTTCTGTCCCAGAAACTATACAAGCTGGACCATTAACTACCGCTAAAGAAATGGTATGTTGATATTCTTTTTCAAAAGAATTAATTAAATGAATTAATTCCTCTTCTGGAAGCGGAACACTAAGCATTACCCCTGCAGGAAGACTACTCATTAGCTGACCTCTTTTTACAACTAATTTAAATGCATCTTCCAAAGTAAATACTTCTGCTAAACAAGCAGCCACATATTCGCCAAATGAATATCCAATCATTGCTTCAGGTTTAATTCCCCAACCCATTAATAGTTTCGCAACTGAGTATTCAAACGCGAAAAGAATTGGTTGACTAAATTCCATTCTTTTCAATTTTTCCGTTGCCTCATCAATACTGAAAGTAGTTGGGTATAACACTTCTTTCATGTTTACATTCGTAACAGATTGAAGGATTGCAAAGCATTCATCCATAGCTTCACGGAAAATTGCCTCTTGTTCGTATAATTCTAACCCCATGTTTACATATTGCGATCCGTTCCCAGAAAACAGGAAGTTAATTTTAGGATGTTCCTCTTTTACATTTGCATATTGTACTCTTCTTCCTTCTGGCTGGTTTAATTGTTCAATTCCCTCTTGGGTACTGGAGCAAACTAAAGCTCTCCTATGCTTGAATTCCTTACGTCCAATTTGCAATGTATAACTAGCGTCTGCCAAATTCACATGAGGATTCTGTTCAAGGTGATTTCCTAAATTCAAAGTCATACGATCCAAAGCATCTTTCGATTTTGCCGAAATCATTAACATCTGGTATGGTCTACTATTTGAGGTTGCTTCAAGTTTTGGTGCCTCCTCCAAAATAATATGTGCATTTGTACCACCAATACCAAATGAACTAACACCTGCACGTAATGGTTTATTATCCTCTTTCCACTCATTTAATTGTTGATTTACATAAAACGGCGTGTTTTCAAATCCAATTTGCGTGTTTGGTTTTGTAAAATTCACACTTGGCGGAAGAACCTGATCTTTCATCGCAAAGACCGTTTTAATTAGTCCAGCAACACCGGACGCTGCATTTAGATGGCCCACATTTGCTTTAACAGATCCAATTGGTACAGATTGTTTTTCATTAGAGTTAAACACTTCACTAAGCGCCTTGATCTCAATGGTATCTCCTAGTTTAGTAGCAGTTCCGTGTGTTTCAATATAGGAAATGGACTCAGGTTCTACATTTGCTTCATGTTGCGCCATTTTAATAACTTCTACTTGGCCCTCTACACTAGGTGCAGTGTAACCAATTTTCCGATTCCCATCATTATTAATCGCCGTTCCTTTTATTACTGCATGTATAGTATCCCCATCATTTATAGCTTCCTGTAAAGGCTTCAGAACAACAATCCCAACACCGTCTCCAAAAAGCATTCCATTTGCATTTTCATCAAAAGGACGACAATGACCATCTGAAGAAAATAGCATTCCTTCTTGGTAGGTATAACCTGCTTTTTCAGGTTGAGTTAATGTAATTCCTCCAGCTATAGCAATATCACAATGCCCCTGTAATAATGCTTGGCATGCATTATGAATAGCCACCAATGATGTTGAACATCCCGTAAAGATATTCATACTTGGTCCTTTTAGGTTAAATTTGTAAGAAATTTGAGTGCTTAGCGAGTCTTTGTCGTTAAGTAATGAAATTAAAAATTGTCCAGCTGGTTCATTTGCCTCTGAAAGAGTAGATAACACTTGCCAATATAAGTTAGGAGATGCGCCACTATATACACCAATTAGGCCCGGGTATGTCTCAATATTATATCCAGCATGTTCAAGGGCAGACCACGCACATTCATGAAATACTCGTAGTTGCGGATCCATTAATGATGCATCTTGAGGTGTATAATCAAAGAATGGAGCATCAAAATTATCAGTTCCCTCTAAATACCCTTTCGCTTTAACATAATTAGGGCTTTTTACTTCCATAGGATTCACACCAGATTCAATTAACTCTTCATCTGTAAAAAATTGAATAGACTCTGTTCCAGACTTTATATTTTTCCAGAATTCATTTACATTCTGTGCTCCAGGAAAACGTCCATCTATTCCTATAATTGCAATATCGTTATCTTCTTTCGTTTTTCGATTAAAACGTTTTGTATGTTTAATTTGATTCTTTTGCTTATCTCCACTTAAGTATCTCGCTAAAGAACGAATACTTGGATACTCAAACATAACTCCAATTGAAATCTGTTTTTCTAATCTATTAATTAATCTCTCATGAATTTGAATTATATGAAGTGAAGTTGCACCAAGATCAAAGAAATTTTCATTTACATTTACAGTATCAACACTGTAAAACTCTTTCCAAATTCCTATAATTATTTCCTCTACTTCATCTTGATTTCTGAACTTATCTCCCGTTTTCGTTTGAGTTTCCAATTCAGAAATTCGTTTACGAGAATTCAGATTAATCCATTGATCAAAACGTTTATTTAAATCTCCTGAAGAAATAATTACCTGATTTAAACCACTTAAACCAAGCACACATTGGAATGTTTTTTGTCCTTCCTCAGATGTCATTTCAAGTGCTTCTATACTTTGAGCATTGAATATTTTATTAACCTGTTGAGCTCCCGTATACTGCCAATCTCCCCAGTTAATACTGGTCCATCGATTATTAGATGTATTACTCACTTTGTCTGAAAAACTATCTAAGTAAAGGTTTGCTGCTGAATAGGCTACAAAACCTAATCCACCCAAAATAGGTGAAAGTGATGAAACAAGATAACAAAAATCAAGATCATAATTACTCAATAACTTATCAAGAACTAGCACACCATGTACTTTAGGAAGAAATTGCTCTTCACATTCAATCCTACTTATCTTTTCCATTGGACACTGAGCTGATTTAACACGTAAGACACCTGCAGCATGAATTACCCCATTTATGTGACCAAAATTAGCCTCGGCCTGATGAATCACGTTTCTCATCTGCTCTTCATCAGCTACATCTGCAACAGCTGTCATTACTTTTGCTCCCAATGACTCCAACTTCTGAATATGGTTAATACGTTGACATAATTGTTCATTTTCAATCTGTGATTGAAGAATTTGATCCCATTCTTTACGATCAGGAAGAGCTGTTCTACTAACTAATATTAGTTTAGCCTTTACTGTACGCGCCAAATATTCTGCTAATTTAAGGCCCACTCCTCCCATTCCACCAGTAATTAAATAAACCCCTTCCGATCGAATATTCGGAATTTTTGAAGCTAATTCATTTTCATTTATTACTAGCATTTCACTTACTTTTTCATCAGGTATAGGCTCATAAATTCGAATGTAACGAGTATTATTTCGAATTGCTATTACAGTGTCAATAATGTCCGTTTGAATCTCAGAATATAAGTTTGATATTAATGCTTCTTCATTATCAGACAACGTAAAATCTACACTACGGCATCTAATATTTGGATACTCTTGCGGAAATACTTTTATAGGAGCCAAAAGAGTAGATTTTTCTGCAATAATAGACTCGTCTCCTACTACCTTTTGCATATTATTCGTCATAACATTTATATTGATAGGATAAAGTAAATTAAAATTACTAATTGTCTTTGCAAGTGATATTAATGAATAGAATCCAGTATCTAAGGTCTCGATACCTAAATCCTTATTATCGACATTCCATAGGTGAAGAATCTCCTCTGGTAAACACTCTTGTTTTTGTAGCTCATTAAATAACTGATAATAATCTTCTTGTTCAGTAGGGCATATTGTAAATTCATTTAAACTAATCTTTTTATATGAAGGACCCACACCGACTGTTATAACACGATGTCCATCTCTTCCAAGTTTTTCTTTAAGAGCTAAGCCTATATGCTCATTGTCTAAAAATAACAACCAACTTTTAGTAGATCCTTTAGTTACATCTACAATTTCTTTTTCCATCCACCCTGGAGTATAGAACCACTCAGCTATATTAGAACGTTTCTTTATCGATGTTTCTTCATTATTAGTTATATTTTGCTGTTCAGCTGGATCTATCCAATATCTCTTTTTCTCAAAAGGATATGTTGGTAAGGCAATACGTAATCTATATTCCTCTTCATACAGTTTACTCCAATTAATTTCTACGCCTAACTCCCACGCTTGTCCCAATACCTCTAACAAGTCGCCTTGCAAAATAATCTGATTATTATTAATTTCAGAATTTAATAACTCTCCAATATGTACAATCACAGAATTAAGATCTACATCCTTAACTTGTGTTAGAAGTTCTACTTTTTCTCCATGCGCCCATTCTGCCTGTAACTCTGTATAGTTTTCAACTAATGGATTCAGGACATCTTCTGACTTAAGAGATTTATTATAAATATCTGAAACCATTCCAGCTAAGCCTGTACCAATAATGTTAGAAGGACGTACATCACATTCAATTAATACATCAATAATCGATTGCAAGCAGACGAAGAAGGTTAAATCTTCAACCAAGCTATCATCTGTTCCTTTAAAGAATGCTTCTTTCAATGCTTTTCCAGTATACATTTGGGCATTAGTCATATTACGCTCAAATACTTTTAAGAATAATGGTTCCTTTTGGTATAGTTCTTTTACATTCTCAATAATTGATGAGTATTCGCTAGGTAACACAAATACCAAATCTGGATTTTCTTGCGTTTTTACGTGAAAATCTTTAACTGTTTTTAAATTGTCTATGGCGCTATCTATATCCTTACATAAGACCGCTCTTCTATACGGAAATGGTCGACGGCCAGTTTGCAATGTGTATGCTACATCTGCTAATTCAACATCTTTATTAGATTCCAGATATTGAACCATATTTACTGTAGCATTATTTAAAGCTTCTTTTGATCTAGCAGAAAGAACCATTAGTTTTTTCTCTCTAGTAGAAGCAGAACTTTTAACTTTAGGGGCTTCTTCTAATACAATATGAACGTTAGTTCCACCATATCCGAAAGCACTTACACCAGCTCGAAGAAGATCATTATCATCACTTTGCCAATTTACCAAATCAGTATTGATATAAAATGGGCTATCTATAAAATCAATTTTCGAGTTAGGGCGCTTCACATTTAAAGTTGGCGGGAGTTGTTTATGTTTCATAGATAAAACTGTCTTTATAAGTCCGGTCACCCCTGCAGCTGTATCTAAATGACCTACATTACTCTTAACAGAACCAATTGCACAAAAAGATTTCTTGTCCACATCTTGAAACGCTCTCTTTAGAGCCTCTACTTCGATAGAATCCCCTAATGGCGTTGCCGTCCCATGCGTTTCTATATAACTAATTGTAGAAGGATCAACTTCAGCAAAACTATGAGCTGCTTGAATTACTTCAGCCTGTCCCTCAACACTCGGAGCAGTATAGCCTACTTTTCGACCACCATCATTATTTGCTGCTGATCCCTTAATTACACCATAGATTGTATCCCCATCAGCAATCGCATCTTCTAATCTCTTTAGTATTACCATACCTACACCATCACTAAAAACTGCACCCTGGGCTTCTGCATCAAAAGTACGTACTTTGCCATCCGGTGAACTTGTCATTCCTTCATGGTATTTATAACCATTCTTTTTAGGATACGTTATAGATACTCCACCTGCAGCTGCAATAGAGCATTCTCCAGTTAACAATGATCTACATGCAAGATGAATGCTCAAAAGAGATGTAGAGCATGCTGTATATAATGTAAAACTCGGTCCCTTAAGTCCCAGCTTATAGGATGTAAGCGTTGAAATTGCATCTTTATAGGAAAGAGTACCTGCCTCTGAAAACTCAACCACACTATCACTGTTTAATAATGGCGTGTGCTTCATCCAATTAAAATTAGTAGATGCTCCTACGTATAACCCTATTAATCCTTCATAATCAAATGGATTATAACCTGCCATCTCTAATGCTTCCCATGTTGTTTCCTGTAACATACGGATTTGGGGATCCATTATTTTCGCTTCTCTAGGTGTATAAGCAAAAAAGGATTCATCAAAATATTCTACTTCCTCCAAATACCCTTTTGCTTTCACAAAATTAGGATGTTGTAAAACATCTAAATTAACACCTTCTTTAATTAACTCATCTTCAGTAAATGTAGAAATTGAATCAACACCATTTTTTAGGTTATCCCAGAATTGGTTTATTTCATTTGCACCTGGAAATTTACCTGCCATTCCAATAATCGCTATTTCCAAACCAGTTTTACTATCATCTTGATGCTTCATTTTCACTTTCCTCCTATTTTGTTTAATTCGGATTTTCTATGCTTTACATACTCTTAGCTACAATACTTAGAGCTAATACTCCTATTTCATAAACTTAAGCAAAAGAAAAAACACATGAAATTACCCATAAAGTAGCTAAAGTGATTTACATACCTGACAGAAAACAAAAAATTTTAATTACGATTTCTATTCCTGGATTTCAATGATATTTTGAGCAATCATTTTTATTCTAAAAACCTAATACTTTGGTAATAATTCTGTTAATATTACACTTTATGTAGTTAGTAACATATTCACAAGAAGTTTTCTTTAAGAAATTAATTTGTAGAGTAATAATTTTGTAGGGGATCTATGTTATAAAATTAAGCATACTTTTTCCAATATCATATAGAAAAAAACAAAAAAGTGACATACAGTGAATATTGAGAAATAAAATTCATTTATTCCATATCTAACCAAAATAGAACGAATTTTCAATTTTAAATTAGATTTTCTTGCATTTATAATTGCATTCTCTATAAATCATCTATGGTGAGCTTTTGAACTTTAAACATAAATGAAATTATATGTGAAATTTTTTAATTTAGATGAGGATCTATACGTGAATCCATTTCAGAGGAATTACATATGCTACAGATTTAATATTCTTCATAAAGTTATATACATAAACTAAATTCCTTCAAACGTTTTAAGAAAATATTGAGTATGAACATCGTTAGTGGAACGGTTCCTACCGAAGCCAAACTTATTTCTAGGATTGCTGACTTACAATTATGCATTGTACGACTCCTAAGACAGACCAAATAAGTTCCATATGCTACAGTACTGTTTATCCTTCCGTTATGTTTCGCTATGCACATACAATATTTTCATCTTATACCCATAACTAATGTCCTGCAGACACTTTATATTATCTTCAAACCCACTATTTCACTAAACTGTAAAATTAAAACCGCTAAATTTCCGAATAAACTGAAAACTCATGAGAAATTGACAATAAATCTCAATAAGATCTTTTCAATATATCTTAACTTCAATCTCATGGAATCAGGACTCAATAATGATGCTATACAGGGGAGTATTCTATTAAGTAGAATTACAGAAACGATTCTGCTTATGTAGGATAAATTAAAAATTTTCCATTTGATCCTTTAACCTTTGTAAAAATCAGGTATTTAAATGTTATAAACAAAAAACGTAGGAATATTTAATTCCTACGTTTTTCATAAATAAATTTAATTTATTTATACAATTCCTCAAATTCGTCAATCTCAGCTTTACGCTTTAAAAATAGTTCCATATCTTTATTTTCTCTTTCTATTAACCCCAGAGCATGTGTATCATCCAAGGCTAACTCCTTATATCCCCATATATAATCTATAGTTGTATCTTTAACCTGTCTGTGTTCTGCACAATACCATTCTAAAGGTTGTAACGCATCGGATATTTTAAATAATTCTGCTGGATACCATGATGGCATATTTTCACGTTCTCCTAAGATTAAATATGTTAACTCACCACTTTGTAATTTACATATTCCATAAACAATATACTCTTTTTCAATGGTTAAATTAAATGTTTCCTCTGTTATCTTAGATAGGGCATTGCCGGTATTATATAAACAAGTTACTTTCATAACATATTCCCCTTATTTATTTTTATCTTTAAACTTAAAATTCAACCGTTTCACCTGTCCCCACATCAACTGCTTGATAATAACAAGCATAGCGTTTAAAAAGAAATTCATAATATTGCAGAGGTACAGAAACGAGTTGAGATATAAAGAATCAATATGAAAGAAAATCAAATTGATATAATATAAACCGCAGGAATTAAATATTTCCACAGTTTTATGTTTATCGTTTTACGACAGAAGACTCCCTCCTCAATTTGTGTGAAGGTGAGATAGCACCAGCAAATAGGTGGGAGATGAATGTCGGTTGGCGTAAGCCAACATGTTTGCTATTATATACTTGTACAGATCGCTCTTTGAAAACTGAAGATATAAGGTTGGTTGCAGAAAAACGTTGCAATCGTAAAATCTTCAACGTTCTACCATCCCACGTTTGCCGAAGTTGCGAAAACCAAGCTAAAGTAGGTAGCGTGATGAGTCAACGTACAAGATACTTCTGTTTTCACCGTAGGGACTACGGGCTGAGCCTGCTAAGATAACTGGTGGATACATCGGTGTTCGCAGGAATCTCCCACTTCAAACAGTCCGTAAGGACGTTAAGTGGTGAGTAGTTCAACTAAGGTCCGTTTAATTATTTTACAACAATATAGAATTTACTTAGCATTTTTTCTTCTGCAAATACTTATCTTTCAATTTTTATATCCTTACACCATATTTCTAATTCCATAGGAGGCATAACTATATTACAGGTATATAATTTCAAGCCCTCTTTTTCTACTTCACCGATTTCAATATCATGAAGAAAATATGGTAACTGTTCATATGTAAATGTTTTTATTGGCTTTTCTTTTACATATCCCAAGCTATGTTTGAAATCTATTCTATAGCAACCGCTAAATTGAAAATCTACGTCCTCATTTTCATCCTTATAAGTTAGGTGTACCTCATCACCAAAATAGTCGCATACTAATTTAGTAACCCATGCATCACAATAGTGTAACTTTTCAAATTCTGCTTGTATTCTCTGTACGTTCATTTTCGACCTCAATTCTTACTTTTTATATGGAATATGAGCATCTGGACTTTTAGCATCTACTATACTCCCATTTACATCTAATGGATTTTTATTCTCATCATATAAATGTACATGATCATATTTTGTTACTTTATCTGGTGGATCTATTCTCATCCTTATTGTACCATTACCATCTCGAACATGAACAAACCCATTATTCTCTGTGTATTTCCATCCTTCAGGAAGTTTTTCTAGTATTTCTTTTTTAGACATATTGGGTATATTTCGAGCATTTATTTTACCAAAAGCATTTGTGTACTTTGCAGCCGCCTCTAATGCTTTACCTTTCTTTTCAAGGTCACCAATCTTCCCTACAACTTTACCGATAACCCGTGTTGTACCACCAGATACGACGGCCAATGTGCCCCATGCATAATCGTCTGGACCGTATTTTTGACCTGTTACTAAGTCTTCACCATTGATAAGTTGTCCAATTTCTTTTCCTGTACCAATTATTGGTGTAATACCCAATACGAATGATAAATCCCCATCATTCGCACGATTATAAATACGAGATGGATCTCCACCTAAATCACGCAATGCGTTATTCAAATTAATATTCCCAATGTTAGCTGCCGCTGCAGGGATATTATACTTATGTTGGGCAATTTTTGAAGCTGTTCCCATAAACGCATTTCCAAAGTCTAATCCTGTATTAACATCATTATAGATACCTGGTACTCTTTCTTGAAATGCTTGTAAATCTTTTGCTATAACTGGAACATTTTTTCTTGTTACTTGTACAAGTTCCTCCATCCCAGGTTTCGCCGCATCTATAGAGTGTTTTAATCGAATCGTACTTGTTGCAATGTTTCCTAAATCCTCAAATGTACCATTGTCGTGTAATACTTGCTGAATACGCTTATGACTCTCTGCTAATTCATGAAACGCATCTGTAGTTTGTTTTAAATACACATTAAATTGATCCTGGAACTTTAATACGTTTTGTGTATCTTCCATGATGACTGCATAAATTTGATTATTAAACTCTACCATTTGATCAAGAGATTTTACCACTTCTTGCTGGAATCGAAGCATTTCCTTAGACCCTCTAAGGATTAATTCTGAAAAATGCTTTGCTCGGTCTTCTGCATATTGTCCAAGATCATCACCATAAATTCCAGCTCTTTTTGCATCAGCCTGAAACATTTCTATCAGCTGTCGCATCTCTTCTTTTGTTAAGTGGTCCCAGTCATTCTTAATTTTTTTTCCCAGGACTTTCATTTTTTGATCAAATTCTAGTATTTGTTTTTTCTGTTCTTCTAGGTCATGTTTCGCATCTTCAGCGTCTTTTGCAACATTATTCATCAATTCAATTGAATCAGTGGTACTATTTTCTAAATCTTGTAGAGTTTTTAATGTGTTATTGAGTAAAGGCTCGTCACTTTTGATGTATTTAAAAACACCTTCAAAAATTTTCAATTTACCATTTAATAAAGATAACGGTGTCTTTGCTTCTTGGTCAAAAATAATGGCATCATGGATACGTACATACCCTTTTTCACCTTTATATTTTACTTCATACCAAGAACCAACTTTTCCTGTTACTTCTATTAATTCTCCAGTATTTACTCGCTTTGCTCGTAAAACTTTCTTTAAGTCTGGTTCTGGATATACTTTTTTTACAAGAGATTCTAACGTGATCCAACCTTTTATCATTTCTCCATCATTATTAAAAGAGAAAACCTTGTCTTTATAGGTAAAATCTCCTGTTTGTAAGGCACCATTTGGATGTAACAGATACCAATCATATTCTAATTTCATCCAACCACTTTTTGGTTCACTTTCATAACTAAAGTAGTACGGTTTTCCATCTACTTGTTGCATACCTCGGGATAAGATACCACTTTTATCAAAATAATGCATTTTACCATCAATATACTGAATACCTTTTTGTAACGCACCGGATTTATTCGCATAATATTTCGCGCCACCTATATCAACCCAACCGGTTTGCATAAAGCCATCAGGTCCAAAATAGTATTGTTTATTATCAATAGTCTGAAGGCCTGTTACACGACTTCCATTTTTTAAATAATACGTCCATTTCCCCTCTTCTTGCACCCATCCTTTTGCATTATCAAATAACAACATAGATTTTAATTGTTGGAAATCATAATACACATTATTTACGTTCTCAATTAACTCGTGAATTTCTTTCTCCTGGTTTTTAATTACATTTGGAGGAAAGTATTTTTCTGGATCTTTTTTATACTCCGTTAGTATAAATCGCGTGAGGCTTGTTCCTTCTTTTACAACATCCCAAGAACGTGTGGGATTTTCTCCTATGACTACGGATTCAAATATTCTTACATACCCTATTTCTCCTTGGTATTTTACTTGATACCAAATACCTTGTTTACCAATAACCTCTAATATATCTCCGTCTTTTACAGGCTTTGATTCCAATAAAAATTTTGTTTCTGGTTTAGGATACATTCTTTTAATTTTAGAACGTAATGTAATCCATCCTTTTTCCATTTCCCCATATTTATTAATTTCAAATTGTTTCCCTTGATAGGTAATAACACCTGTTGCATATTTCCCATCACGTATATAACTCCAAGCTGTTCCTGAAAAACTCCATCCGGTTTGTAATTTTCCAGGTTCTTTATAATGAATCCATTCATTTCCGACTTGTTTTTTCCCTTCAAACAACCTACCATCTTTGAAGAATTCATATTCTATTCCATCTAATGTGATTGTTTCTGTTCTTTTACTGCCATCTTTTTCATAATAATACCAATTCTCTTTCTCCTTCACCCAGCCTACTTTATTTAAAACTTCGGCTGCTGCTGTAAATGTTGGTGCATAGGTAGAGAATAATAAAAATAATGATACAATAAGTCCTATGACTTTCTTCATACTCGCATCTCCTTATCAATTCATTAAAAACTTTTTAATTATATATTAGATTTTAATGTTATTAAAAATATTCAATATAAATATGTATAATTGCATATTTATATTCTTGATAGTGCGATCCCAATCATACTGGGAAGGATTTTTTCCGTATCCCTAAGTTATCTTTACCCCAAAAAAAGAACCTGTTTTCCATAGAAAACAGGTTCTTTTTCATTATTACTTCTCCGCTATACAATCTTTTATTTTTTGTACTCAAATAATTAAAATTTTTAAATAAAAAGTTTCGAAGTGAAACCCTTCTTTTGCTCAAAATAGATAGAGTATACTACAACAGTATTGGTTCTTTAATTAATGGTAAATACTCTATACTCATAGCATAATTTAATAACAAATTAATATACTCTTGATTTGGCTCTAAACAATGTATGTTCTTCAAATATCCTTGCGTGTATAAACAAGATGGTATAGCTACTGATAGCTCTTCTACAGATTCTAATAAAGGCATTATGAGCTCTAAAGCTTTCTGTTCATCAGTAGTTAGATTCGTATTAAAAAACTTCTCTATATACTTCTCTTGTTTCATTAACAGGATATCGTATCCAAAAGCTTGTAAACTATTAATAAATTGGTCCCATTTAAGCTGATTTGGATTACAAATATGCATGGTTTTATTTACTGTATTGGCCTTATAAGATAATTCAGTAATAGCTAAACTTCCATAGTCTACAGGCGTTAAATCTACATACGTATTGACGTCAGGAGCTATGCTAGATAGACATATCCCTTTTAATAATCTATAAAATGCGTTTTCATTAATATTGTATTGAAATTTACCTGTTTTAGAGTTACCCACTAAATTCCCCACACGGTATATTGTGGCACGAACTCCTTTTTCCATTGCTTCTCTGACCATCTTCTCGCCTTGAAACTTACTTTCTAGGTACAGATTATCTAAATTTTGCCCTCTATCAAAATTAGACTCAAAGAATTCAAATTCTTTTGGATCGCTTTCAGCCTGACCTACTACACTTAAAGTCGATATATAATGAAAACGTGCATTTGTGTTCTTAGCTAATTCCAATAAGTATTTTGTAGACTGAACATTTACCTTTTGAAAATGCTCACGTTCTCCATAATGTCTAACTTCTCCACCACAATGTATGATTGACTCTACCCTATTCTTTAAATGGTCCATTTGCTTTGAATCTAGACCTAGATTCATCAAAGATAAATCTCCTTCAATTAATTCTACTCTCTCCTTCAACTTTTGAAGGATTTCTTTACCGAAATAAAACTCCATTCTTTCTTTTAACTTTGCACCAATTACTTGATCCTCATTTTTTCTTACTAAACAGTAAATAGTCGTAGATGGCAACTGTAATAATCGTTCTAAAATATGTGCTCCTAAATATCCTGTTGCCCCTGTAAGGAAAACTGTGTTTGGATAATTCACCAGATCTAACTCACATTCTTCTAATTTAGTTCTTTCATAAACAGGAGTCGTTTTCGTTTCATTTTCCATACATGCTACATTCATATTTTTCTCTTTCTTGGACGACATGCCTTCCATCTCTTCAATATGAGAGGCTAATTTTTCTATTGTTCTATACTTAAAGAAATCTTGAATTTTCAAGTTAGGGTATAACGGTTTTAATTTGACTAATGCCGGCATAACTTTTAAAGAATGTCCACCCAAATTAAAGAAATCATCTTTTAAACCTATAGATTTTATGTTTAGAACTTCAGACCATACCTTTGCAATGTCTTTTTGCACTTTAGTTTGAGGTTTAAGTTTACACTCATCTTTTTGCTCATAACCAAACTCTATTTTTGGCAGCTTTTCAAAATCAATTTTACCGTTCGCCGTTATTGGTATTTCTAACACATGAGAGTAATATTTAGGGACCATATATTCTGGCAATACATTTGATAAATGTAAAGCTAACTTATTTTTATCTATCCCTATACCGTCCACTGTTTTATAATAAGCTTGCAGTAACATTCCATCTTCCGTTTGTGTTACTACAGCCTGACTTATCCCCTCAAGTTGTAACATTGCATCTTCTATTTCACCTAATTCAATTCTGTGCCCTCTAATTTTAACCTGCTTATCTTTTCTCCCCATAAATTCTATATTTCCATTTGGTAACCACCTTGCTAAATCACCTGTTCGATATAATCTTTTACTATTGTCTTCTGAAAATGGGTTTGAAATAAATGCCTGTTTTGTTTTTTCTTCCTGCTTCCAATACCCTTGGGCCAATCCTAAACTTTCAATATATAATTCACCCATAGCCCCTACCGGACAATGTTGCATATATGAATTCAATATATGAACCTTTGTATTAGAAATAGGAATACCAATTGGTATGCTTCCTAAAAGATTATTGTCGCCTTCTAAAACTGGTATGAAATAATACATTGCTGAAACGGTTGCTTCAGTAGGGCCATACTCATTTACCAGCTGTACTTGGTTTTTAAAAGTATTTTGCCAACTTCTAATAGCATTTGTTGATGCAGCTTCCCCTCCCATTATTATAAATCTTAAAGAACGTATCTTTTCGCTATCCAGTTTAGTTAATGAAGTTGATAATTCATTGAAAAATACTGTTGGTAAGTCAGAAATAGTTGCTTGAGTTTCTTGAATGGCTTGAGCATATGCGACAGTTGAATAGCGCTGTTCATCACTTAATAAATATAGTTCCGCCCCATTTAACAAGGTAGAAAAAATTTCTGATACTGAAGAATCAAAACTATGGGAATAAAACTGTGTTACTTTATCATTTGGAGAGATCTGAAATACTTCATTTCTCCATTCAACTAAATTTAATACTCCTTTATGCGTTAATAATGTACCTTTTGGTTTTCCTGTTGAGCCTGAAGTATAAATTACATATGCCAAGTCATCTGGTTTATTTAAAATTTTCACATCATCATTTATAGTCGTACGATATATATCCTCTATTATTGAAACCTTATAATTACTTACATTCAAATGACTTTTGAATTTGTTACTCGTTATAATTCTACATGCCTCACTGTCACGAACTATATAATTTATTCTATCCTCAGGGTATTTTACATCGATTGGTATATAGGCAGCACCGGCTTTTAATATTCCAAGCATAGAAACGATACTATTCATACTTCTATCTAAAAATATGGCTACCTTATCACCTCTTTTTATACCTTTTTCGAGTAAATGTTGAGCTACTTGATTAGAGCTCATATTTAATTGTCTATATGTTAAAGATTCCGTTTCAGTCGCTATAGCAATCCGATCGGGTTGTCTATCTACTTGCATATGGAATTGCTCCTGTATATTTTGAAAATAAGGATATGGTCTTTCTGTATGATTTACCTTTTTATATATAGATTCTTCTTCCTGTGATAGGAATGAAAGATTTTCATATGCTACTGTTCGTTGATGAATAAAGGCGTCCAGTATAGTAAGTAGATTTTGAGTAAACCTATTAATTGACTCTTCCTTGAAAAGATTAATATCATACTCAAATGAAATCCCTACATAATCCAATCCTTCTTCAACAGCTAAAGAAATGTCAAATTTACTAATATCTTGTTTATTAGGGAACAACTGAAGCTTATACGCATCATGTTGCTGCAGAATATCTTTCTGATAACTAAACATAGTAGAAAAGATCGGGTTATTTCCAAAGCTTCTATCAGGATTTATTTGTTCAATTACTTTATCAAATGGGTATGATTGGTTTTGGAAAGAATTCAAACATTTTTCTCTCACTACTTGTAATAGCTGTGTTAAATTTTTCACATCATTTAATTGTGTTCTAATTGCTAGGGTATTTACAAAAAATCCTTGTATTTGTTCAAATTCTTGATGATTCCTTCCAACAACCGGTGTACCTACAATAATATCTTTTTGATCCGTTAGATAATGTAACAATTGAATATACGCTGCTAAAAATAGCATATACATAGAAACATTCTCTTGTTCACATACTTGTTTCAAAGACTCTTTCATTTTATTATCTAACTTCATTTCAAATACTGTACCCTTATTTGTACCTTGACGATTCCTACTAAAATCTAAAGGAAGATTTAGTATAGGAAGAGGTGCTGAAAGTTCAGCCATCCAATAAGATTTTTCCGTATCCCACCGACCTAAATTTAACTGCTCCTGTTCCCACTCAGCATAATCTACATATCGATTAGAAATAGTTGGCAACTCAGGATTTCTACGTTTAGCAAAGGCACTATATACCCTCATTAATTCATCTAATAAATTCCTTACACTCCACTCATCTGTAATAATGTGATGTAAATTGATATATAAATAAGACTTTTTCTTATTCAGATTAAAAATTCTAATTCTAAAAAGAGGGCCCTTTTCTAAATCAAATGGTGTATGATCCGTTTGATTTATTGTTGTACGTATATATTCTTGTTGTTCTTTTTTAGACATGTGTTCAATCTCATCGTGAATCAAGTCAATCGCTATTGAGTTTAAAATGACTTGTCTAGGCTCCCCATTTCTTTCAATAAACACTGTTCGTAGCATCTCGTGTCGTTCAACTAAAAATCTTATGGTATCTTGTAAAATATCCTTTTTTAAACTCGGCTCAATATATATGTGTAGTGGTGTATCATATACTCTATTAATGGCGTTATACTTATTTAAAAACCAGATTCTTTTTTGAGCACTTGATAATTGATAACTTTCCTTATCTGCAACTTTTAATACTTGCGTCTCCTGTTCTTCCCTATCATGATTTACTGCCATTAATTTATCGATGTAAGCAGACAGACTAGCAATCGTTGTATGCTCAAAAATATCTCTAATTTCAATTTTTAGATGAAACTCTTTTTGAATTTGATTTAACACTTGCACAGCAATTAATGAATGTCCCCCAAGTTTAAAAAAGTCATCATCTCTGCCGATTCTATATTTCCCTAAATTTAAAATCTCTGCCCATGTTTTTGCCAATCTTTTTTCTGTTTCACTTATCGGCGATACATATTGCTTCTGCATGTTTGCAAGTAAAGATGGGATTTGTAATTCTAATTTTTTTCTATCTAGTTTCCCGCTTGGTGATACAGGAAAACTTTCAAGGTGAAATACATAATTTGGCATCATAAAATCTGGTAAACTTTCACTTAAGAATGTTTTTAATGCCTCTTGTTTTAGTTCTGTATTGTCTTTTGATAAATAAAAGCTAACGATTTTGTCGTTTTGATACGTGAATACTACAGCATCTCTCACTTCTGGATGTTTAAATAATGTTCCTTCAATTTCATCCAGCTCAATTCGATACCCACGTATTTTTACTTGATTATCTTTCCTTCCGATAAATTCTAAATTTCCATTCGGTAAAAGACGTACTAAATCTCCAGTACAATACATCTTTTTATCATGATTATAGGATTTATCGAAAGAAATAAACGCCTCTTTTGTTTTTTCCTTTTGATTTAAATATCCGTTGGCAACTCCATCACCGCCAATAAATAACTCACCTACTACACCTGACGGACATAACGTATTAAACGGACTAACCACGAAAACTTCACTATTAGCAATTGGTGTACCTATTGGGATATTAGAGATTTCTTTTTGTATCTCACCATTTACTTCATACATCGTTGCACATACAGTAGTTTCAGTAGGACCATATGCATTAAGAACTGGAATCTTTAACCCTAATTTACTTTGCCATTTACGAACTGATTCAGCAGGTAAAGTTTCCCCTCCTACAAATACACGTTTTACAGAATTTAATTTAAGTAACATTTCTTTTGGCATATCAGCTATTAATTTAAAAAACGCAGTTGGTAAAACCACATTTGTAATACCATTCTTTTGAATTACATTTATAAATTCCTCTGCTGAACGTTTTTCGATTTCAGAAATTAAATGCATTCTTCCTCCACATAGCAAAATCGGAAATATTTCCATAATAGAGGCGTCAAAAATGATCGTTGCAAATTGTAAAAACACATCTTCTTTTCTTAAATGAAATGTATTGATTACTGAATATGATAAATTAATAACTCCTTTATGTGGTACAACAACTCCTTTTGGCAAACCTGTTGAACCTGACGTGTAGATAATATAAGCTGCATCTTCTATGGTATGTGTAGGCGCAATATTTTCTATGGAATTAGCGTAATGAAAATCTTCTAGATAAATTGTATGAATCGCAAAACTTTCAACTAATCCCCTGTATTCTTTCTTCGTAATAATCATTTGACTTTCGCTATCTTTTAAGATGTATTCTATTCTTTTTTCAGGAAACTTTGGATCAATTGGTACATAAACTCCACCTGATTTTAAGATGCCTAGAATCCATACAATGGTATCAATCTCTCTCTCCATTGTAATACTTACACGTTGTCCCTTTTTCAAATCATTTTCACGTAAATAATTCGCTATTTGATTTGACCTTTGCTGCAATTCATAATAGGTAATGGATTTATCCCCCATTGAAATCGCTATTTGATTTGGCGATTTTAATGCTTGTAAATCTATTAATTGATCTAATGTTTTTGAATTAGGATATGTAAGAGCATTTGAGTTCATTTCTTTGTATAGACGATGATCTTTCTCTAAAAGCAAATCCAATGAATGGATAGGTTCGTTCACATTCTTCATTAGTTTTTGTAACAAATATACATATCTTTCAACTAAATCACTAATACTCTCTGGTTTATATAATGCTGAGTTATAGTCAACCTCAATTTTATTCTCTGTTTCCCCTTCATATCGCATTATTCTCCAAGTCATATTAAAAGGATTTACTCTTTTACAACCTGTTAAAACTATTGACTCAATATGAGGAATTTTTAATTCCGGTATCTTCATCGTATTAAATGCTGTGGAATATACCATATTATCATTTGTATTTTTATTTAGATTTAAATCTTTTACTATATGTGAGTAAGGATTATGTTTATACGTAATAGCTAGATGAATAGATTTATTCACTTTATTAAGTATTCCCTTAAATGTATCTCCCTTTTCTATTGTTATACGTATAGGTAATGTATTAACAAAGTAACCAAAAGTATTTCGTTCTTCTGTATGTGGTCTAGTATTAATTGGAATACCAACAATTATCTCTTCAGCATTTGTCATTTGATGAAGTAAGGTACAATAAGTGCTTAACATTACTCGATAAATACTTATATTATTTTTTTTAGCAAAACATTGTATTTGATAAAATAGATCTGAATTAATATTCTTGCTTATATTTTTATCTGTATATCTCTTTTCATTCATTTTATTAAACTCAATAGGAAACTCTGTAGGAGTTAATTCACCTTGTAAATAATCTTTCCAATACGATGATCCTTCTTTATATATTGCACTATCAATAAAACCCTCCTCATACTCTACGAGGTTCTTATAAGGAGATTCAAATTCTACATTCGTCTTCCCTTGAAGTAATTCACCATACATATTGGATAATTGTCGGATGAAAACTCCTAAACTCCATCCATCGTAAATAATGTGATGAAACATTAAATGTAAAATAAATGTATCTTCACTGAATTTAATGATGTGGAATTTAAACAAAGGCCCCTCTTCTAAACTAAATTTCTCATTCACTATAGATTCTAAGAAATTCTTTAAAATAGATTTTTGTTCTGTGTTTTTAAAAGCAGTTAAATCTTTAAATGGTATATCAAATTCTACATTCTTTTGAATTAATTGCTTTATTTTTTCATCCCTCTTCTTAAATATTGTACGTAGCGCCGGATGTGATTGCACTATTGTAGTAAGCGTTTTCTTTAAAACTTCTATTTGAAGATTTCCTTTTAACTTTATTATAATCGGTTCATTGTTCATTCCTTTTTCTATTTCCATTTGATGAGCTATCCATAATGCTTCTTGGCCTACTGTTACATCTAATTCTTCTACAATTTCATATTTCTTTTGTATTTCTTTCATATGAATTTCTCCTTTTATAAATATTTAAAAACGGATAATATTTACAGTTACAACTATATGTACATATTCTGCAATTTGTAAATCTATATTTTCCGACTAAATTCAACATTTATTTCACTTATTGCATAGTTATTAAAATTATGAATAAAACTCATATTTATACCGTAACAGTTCATACTTTTATTCAATTTAAGCATAAAAAACCATTTCACTAATAATTCTAATTTCTTTTTATACAGTAATCTTACATATTTTATTAAAGGAAATAGTCTTATTTATACTCCGAAAATAAATTCAAGAATATTCCAACTGCTCACTATATATACTTCTAATAACATAAACTGTAAAGGAGGAGTCCGTACATAATGGAATATAGATTATTAGGTAACACCGGGTTAATAGTTTCACAGATAGGATTCGGTTCGTGGGCGATTGGTGGAGATGAATGGGGAGCAGTAAAAGATAATGAATCACTTGATGCAATTGAGAAAGCAATTGACCTAGGGGTCAATTTTATTGACACTGCTGATGTTTATGGATTAGGTCATAGTGAAACACTCGTTGCAAAAGCTATAAATAATCGCAGGCAGGATATCATTCTTTCTACAAAAGGTGGATTAATTGGTCATCATTATGACCCAAATCAACCAGCTATTTATGGAGATCCTCAAAAGATCATTGATGCGTTTGAGGCTAGTTTACTGCGGCTTAAAACGGATTATATAGATGTGTACTTTTGTCATATTTGGTGGGATAAACATGAAGAAACAGAAGCCTTTCTACAAGCTTTCCAAACCTTAAAAAAATCTGGAAAAGTGAGAGCCGTTGGTGTTTCTACTAATGATTTAGATTATATAAAACATTTTAATCAAGATAATGATTTAGATGTCGTACAATTCGATTATAGTATTTTGAATAAAGAACCTGAAAAAGACATCCTTCCTTATATTGAAAAACATAATTTAGGTGCTGTGATAAGAGGTCCACTTAAGATGGGGATTTTAACTGGAAAATTTAATCATGAAACTCAATTTCCAGACGATGATTTAAGAAAAGATTGGCCAAAAGAAAAGTGGTTTAAAGATAGCTTAAACAAAGTAGAGAAATTACGTTCACTTGTACGATCAAATCGAAGTTTAGCGCAAGTTGCTTTACGTTATGTTTTAAGTCACCCTGCCGTTTCAGTTGCTATTCCTGGTGCAAAAAATTCTACTCAGGTTGAAGAAAACTCTTCCCACTTAACTCGTCCATTATTATTAGATAATGAAATTGAATTCATTAAAAAGCTTTGATCAGCTCGTTATTCTCCCATAAAAATCAAACTGATGTAGCTACCAAATCCATACCATTACTTCTTCTCCACTAAAACATATCTTTAACACTTCCACCTTATTTTTTCCCTTTTCTCAGCAATATCTACAGTTTATAAGGTAGTTGAACCCTTTTATTCAACTACCTTATAATACGTTCTACATTATATTAAAATATCTACTACACTAGTTGAATACATGCTAAGGCAACATGCAAACCGAATAAACAATTAATTCAGAAATATTTTTAGAAACTTCATTATCTCACAATTACTTTTTTTAAAATAAATCAAAAAATTTTTCTTTACTTTAAATTCCATAATTCATATAATCTTCTATGGAATTACATTTTTTTCTAAATAGCTCCTCATTTCTAAGTATTCAAAAGGGCAATTACAAATTATTATACCCTTATGTTTAACCAAGTAAAATAAAAATCCAGTTTTTCACAAGGAGAAGTGACTGCATGCAAGATATTTTAAAACTATTTCCGAGCGTTGACGGAAATGAAGAAAAACAACAACTTTTATTAGAATCTATGCAGAAAATAATTAAAAATCTTGACCAATTAAAAAATGAAGAGCGAGCTACTTTAGGTAAATGTGAGGAAAAATCAGAAGGATACTACAATGGCTTAATTCACCAAAGTCATATTCCACTAGCTGGAATCACTATGTCTGAGGTTATAGAAGAGCTAAACCAATTTATGAATGGACATCCGTATCCAAATAAATATTACTTGTCTAACGCTGTACCACTACCAAGTATACCTTCACTATTAGGGGTAATGACAATGGCACTTTTAAATGGTAATGGTGTTTGGGATGTATATGGTCCAGGGGCAGCTGAAGCAGAAGTGAAAGTGGTATCCATGCTTTCAAAACTGATAGGTTATAATCCACATAATAGCGGCGGCTATACAACATGGGGTGGACAAGGATGCGTGTTTTCTAGCCTGCGCTTAGCAATTTCTAAACAATTTCCATCGGCAAAAGAACATGGTGCTCCACAAAATGTATATTGCTTTGCTTCTGAAAATGCACATTATAGTTTATTAAAGTCAGCTGAAGCAACTGGTATTGGGTCAAATCACTTAATAAAAGTGAAAACTGATCCTTATACAAGTTCTATGGATATAGAAGATTTAGAGGCTAAAATGATACAAGTTATTAACAATGGCGGTATCCCCCTTTATATTCTAGCTACCATGGGATCAACAGACACATTTACTATTGATGATATAAGAAAAATTAAAGAGAGCGCTGAAGCAATACAGAAAAAATATAAATTAAAACCGATTTATATCCATGCTGATTCTGCAATGGGCGGATTCTATAGTTTCTTTAATAATTATAGTTTTGAAGAAAATCCACTCTCATTTGAATCTAATGTAAAAAATGCCTTACAATACGTACAAGATAAAATGCAATATATGTCCCTTGCTGATAGTGTATGTTTTGATTTTCATAAATTAGGACAAACACCTTATGCTTCAAGTATTTTAATCGTAAAAAATCATACTGATTTACAACTGATGGACATTGAACAAGATGACACACCTTATCTTGGTAATAGGTCATATGGAAGTTATCATACAGGCTATACCTTAGAATGTTCACGATCTGGTAGTGCTATTCCAATGTATATCAATCTATTAGCCTTTGGAATTGAAGGATATCAAAAAATATTAGCAAATTATATCCGTGTAAATCTATTATTTAGAGAGAAGTTGCGTAAGGCCCTGCCTCAAGTCGCAATCACAAATGATTTTACATATGGACCAATTACAACTTTCCGTTTCTATCTGAATGGAGATGGCCAAGAAAATTGGGAAAAAGAACGAATTGGCCTTGCAACAAAAGAAGAGATTGAGGATACAAACCGATTAAATATAGAACTATTTAATTACCTAGGAAAAAATCGCGATCAAGTATTTTTTGGTGATACAACTCGTTCTTGTGTAGTAGATGTAATAAACAGTTATGATAGAAATCCGATTTCTACATTAAAATTCTTTTCTATCTCTCCATATACAACTGTTGAATGTATAGATGAGATCGTAGAATTTCTTTATGAACATATTTCGATTGCTACTAAACAGATTCATTCATATGTTTCATAACCATATTTGTTAGCGCTTTAATAGTTAAACTTAACTAGATGAAATAAAATTTTTAATCCTTTTAATTACTATTCACTATATCAGGAAAGAGGAAAAACATATGAATATAGAGCTACTTGATACACACCACGTGAAAGATGCAGCACATTTACTTGCACATTCTTTTGTGAATAATGAACCTCTTGTAAGCAGTTTACAAATTCCTTTTGCTCCTTTTCACAAAATGTGCGAAGAAATGATGAAACAAGCTGTATCTCAAGCTATGTCATTTGTAGCAATAGAAAATTTTCAAATTGTTGGAGTTCTTTTAACAAAAAAATTAACCCAGCCACTAATAGATACAGAAAAAGCGATTGAACTATGCCCACAAATGGAACCTATTTTTCAACTTTTAGATACATTAGAGACAGAATCTATTGAGTTTTCTCATTTAGATAAAGAAAAATTGGTCTATCTAGATATGGGCGCTTGTCATCCAGATTGGATGGGAAGTGGTATAGTCACTACCCTGCTTTCACATGCCATTCAAGAAATAAGTAAAAGAGATTTTGATTTTATTGCTGCTTGTACAAATGAAATCTCTCAAAAAATTCTTAAAAAACTGTTTACGACCTTGGAAATGAATGAAATAATGTATAGTAATTTTCCTTATAAGGAAAATTACCCATTTGCTAACACGACAACTTCTTTAGCAGCTCAATTACTATATATACCTCAATCCCAATTCGTCATCAAGGCCATATAAATTTGTGTAGAAGTTTAGCTGTACTTTTGTACAGCTGCTTTTTTACACAAAGTAAGTTAGTAATAGATATTCAAGTTAACATAAGTGTCCCCTTTCATACTTTAACTTCTTCGAATTCTAAAGCCATTTTCTCAGCATGTCTTATTTCTCTGCTTAACCTATCTAAAGATAATCTTCTATTTATTTCAACATGTTTCATCATATTTTAATTTCATATGCTCCATTACTTCATCTATACAAGTAACTTAAATACTTATTCCTATTTTGATGGCTAATCTTTTACTTTTTAAGTAACGAGTGATACATAGACTCCCACTCTTAAACAGTTTAAAACCTATTCCCTGATAACCCCTTAATATACCTATAATACCGACGGTTACAATTCTCTTCCCTTTCATTTATCTATTCATATTACATACCCTATAGCTATCTACTCTTCTTTAAAGAATCCAATGTAAAATTCATGATAAAAGGAAACAACCGTATCATATGTAGATTATTTAAGGAAAAAGAGTGAGAATTACTGGATTCCCCTTTCTTTTGATCCTTTTTAGAAGCTCTTTAAAGTCTAATTCTATTACATTCCTGCTAGGTAACATGTCTACTAATCATTAACAATTTGTATAGCTATATAAAGACTCTACTAATTCATTAAAGGAATCTCCTTTCCCCTATCGAATTATTGTAGAGGAAAGGAGAGGAATACATGGAAATTCTAGGATTAGATCCTCGCGCATTAGCGACCTTAGGTGCACTTGAATACACCAATCGTCGCAATAAATTAATCGAAGACTCGGAGAATAACATATACGAATGTAAAGAAATAAAAGAAATACTTCAATCACTCCCTAAAGAGAAGCAGATTGAGGTTCTTGAGAATCAAGCTCACTTTGAAGCTGTGGCAAAGATGATTGAACAAAACAATTTAATTCTTTTAGAACAGATGAAAGCTCTACAGCTAATTCAGAAATAACAAACTTATGATTTATTAATTCTACATATGCTTCCATATATAGTGTCTCTTTATCTATACCATCAGCCTCTGTCCTTACAGAGGCTTTTGTTATGCGTTGATTCATATTTTGAATTTGAATAGTTTCTTTCACATGTATGAATAGATCTTCTAATAAACCTGGTGTAGACTCTAATTCTTGCTTTTCTATTTCCTCTGTTACAGCACTTATAAATTCCCATAGTACCTTTGCACCTAGTAATTCTGCTAATCGTTTTTCACGCATTTCAAATGTTTTCATATTCATATTTAAACACTTCCCTTATCTAATATTTTCTTAAAAATAATTAATAAATTATTTTGTTTTAGGAAAACAATATAGAAATGATATTCTCACCTTAATAATTACACGTATCGTGACATTAATCTTCAAAAAAAAGAGTCCAATCAAAATTTAGTACCCTAGCTATATTCTTTGCGACAGGAACACTTGGATTTCTTTCACCACTTTCAATCATTGCATACATACTTCTAGATATTCTTGCCTTATATGCAATATAATCTTGTGTTTTCTCTTTATTTTTACGTTTTTCCAATAACCAAAACCTCATTATTCCCCCTCTTTCATTGTCACAAAATGTGTAACTAATAATTATATTACATAATAATAAGTTTAAAATCAATATTTTTTACACATTTCGTGTACTTTATTAATTGTTACATATTGTGACGGTATAATTGATGTAGAAAACACCTAAAAGGAGGTAGCATATGTTTGGCACTAGACTACACACTCTTCGAAAAGAACGCAAACTGCGTCAAGAAGACATGGCAAAACAACTAGGGATTGCTCGAACTACATATGCAATGTATGAACAAGGAAATCGAGAACCTGATTATAATACATTGATAAAATTAGCCACCTTTTTTGAAGTATCTATTGATTACCTCCTTGGTACAACTGAAATAAGACAAATTACAGACGTACAAGATCCTGAGCTTTATCAATGGTTTGAAGATATAAAAAATGCGACTCCTCAAAAGCGTGAGGAATTAAAAAAGTTTTGGGAGTTTATAATACAAAGAAAAGACTAGATTATTTAAAAGACCTCCACGTTGACAGGGTTGAAGTCGTGAGTTCGAGCCGCTCCGGGGTCATACTGATAGAAACCGTGTCAAATTAACGTTTGATACGGTTTTTATTTATTTGCTTTCGTACTCTATAACACCAGTGGTCACAGAATTGGTCACATTCCCTACAAAATCTCTTCTATTTTGTTAACTGCATCTTCTTGCATCGTTGGTAATACATGCGAGTAAGTGTCTAGTGTGATTTTGATATTACTGTGTCCTAACCGTTCAGAAATTACCTTCACATTCACACCCTTAGCCAATAATAGAGTTGCATGTGTATGACGTAAATCATGAAAGCGAATCTTTGGCACAGCCGCATTCTTAATCAAAGCGTTTAGACTTCTTCTCACATTAGCAGGATTAATTGGCGTTCCAGAAGGAGTACACATCACCAAATCATTGTCTTGGTATTCCTCACCTTGACTAAGCTTCTCTTTTAATACGACTGCTCTATGCTTCTTTAGCTTTGCTACTGTTGATGCAGGTAATAGTATTTTTCTTAAACTTGATTTCGTCTTTCCTCCAAGTAAAAATGTTTTCCCATCATGACTTAACGTTTGGCTGATAGTCAAATGCCCCTTTTCTAAATCAACGTCTTTCCACCGCAAGCCTAATAATTCCCCCTGTCTCATTCCAGTCACAAGAGCCATATGAAAGACAACGAAATATCTACTATCCTGTACAGCTTTTAAGAACAACTGTACCTCCTGCTCGTTCCACACAGTTAACTCTTCCTTATCACCTTTGGGCAACTTCGTCTTTGCTGCAATATTTTTACTAATTAACTCCAAATCTATTGCATGTTCAAGAGAGTTCCGAATGATTTTGATTATCTTCTCAATCGTTCCTCGCTTTAAACCTTCATCTCTCAGTAAATTAACGTAGTTTTGCATATGCAATGATGTTAACTTCGCTAATTTGATATTGCCTAGAGAAGGAATGATACGACTGTTTAAGTACCCTTTCAACACTTTTGCTGTTTGGATACCAACACTGTGCTTCTTTGTATTAAACCAACTCTCCAGATACTCACCATAAAGTAGCTTACTAGGTTCTACGTATGTTCCAGTATGAACTTCTGAAAGCAGCTTTGTCATAGCATTTTCTGCTTCTTTTTTTGTAATGAATCCCCTCTTCTTCTTTTGCTTTCTTTTACCTGTTAGAGAGTCAATTCCAATATCTACAGTATAAAAATACTTTCCTGTTTTCTTATCTTTTTTGACGCTTCCTTTCATCGTTAAGAGCCTCCTTAGAGTCCTTAACTGTGCTGTATATGGTAATTTTATTATAACTAATAATCTTGGTATTATGGACTAGAATTTTACTTCATACCAGTATAAAGACACACTAAACGTTGCTTTACATATATTTTCTAACAAACTGAAAGAAAATAACGAGAGCTTCAATTCACTGAATAAGCTATTCTAGTGCTCATTTAAAAGAAGCATCTCCTCAAATTAAATTTTCAGAACTACAACACAGGGGACATACAAAACCCAGCCATCCTTATATATTTTCAGAATAACGAATTATCAGAGAGCATGAATTAAAAATACATAAAGTACCACAAGCCCTTTACTTTGAAGACCAAATTCAACTCACGGAAGTAAAGAATACATATATACTGATAATTGAAGCCGACATACTTATGTTTTAAAAGATATTATTTAAGGAGAAGGTGTCTACAATTAATACTATTGAATTCACAAATAAAAAACAGTGAGCTTATATTTGTATAAGCTCACTGTTTTTCATTTATAAACCTGATACCATTTCCAATATGCAACAATTTCAGTTTGATTTATATGATATATAGAATATTAATAAAAATACGATAAATATACTCTTTAATTTTCCCATTATTAAGTTGATTGTAGAGTGATTTTTTCAGATTTCCAGTTACTATTCTACTTCAATTCTCTCTTCCTCTTTTGTTTCATCGGATTCTTCCTCGATTGGTCGAGCTGTTTCTACTGCCTTTTTAAATCTATCGTATAAATCTTTTTCTATAAATGTTGTAAATCCTCGCTGTATGGACTCTATTCTCTCAAGAATATTCTCTTCCTGTTTTATAATCAAATCTTCGGCTTTTATCCATTCTACATTATTTAACTCATATTCTCCCCAGGAAACTTCTTTGTAAATATTATATGAATAAAACAAGTTAATATGAACTTTTGAAAAAGCATAAATTATAGTACAATTATACATAGATAAATTAGGTAATTTAGGTACTAAATCAATTGTAATAGTTGTGTATGGAACATTATCTTCACTTATATTATAGCAGTCAATAACATCTATGGTCTCTTCCTTAAACTTTGTTTGCTTCGTCTCATATTGTCCTATTATTCTGGCTAAAGTATCATGGTATGATTTTACGGGTGTTTTTACAGTTCTCTTAGTATAGCTTAATTCTATGAAAAATTCATTTGATTTATTTTCTAAATACCTTGCTACAGCATTGATATTAGGAAGGTCATCGTATATTTCATGTTCAAAGTTTATATTGATATTATATAACTCATTTAAGTCATCAGTTACAATCAAATCATTTATTTTTACGTTTATTTTTTCCAACAAATTACGTACTTCTTCTATATCATTACAATAATTTTCCGCATCTTTTTTTACAATTTCTAAAAATGTTAATGCGCTTGTCGTTTCTTTGTTTTCTTCCTCTACTTGATGAGCATTGAAAGATTTCAAAACATCATTCAGCATCGTCTTTGTTTCTTCATCAATAGTACAAAAGACTTCTGTATTATTAGATTGTATAACATAGTATGGTGTTTGCGTAATATCCTTCCGTAAAAAATCATCTGATATATAATCAATAATGTCACGATATCTTATGTTACCAACTTTATGTTCTATTATTGAGTTAACAAAACTTTGTGTGAAATAACTTATGTTCTGAGTAGCCCAAGAAGATTCATCGAGCTGGGAAGAAAACATAAAATAGCAATTGTTAAATTTTTCCTTAGTTACAGTGAACATTTTCGAAACTTCTGAATCATTAACCTCTTTAACGTACCTTACTCCTGAATGACAAGCATCTATTACTTTTACAGTTAATTTCGGGTCAAGCGATTTTAATAAATCATCTATCTCACTATTTTTATATGTTGTTCTATTTAACCATTGTTCATTATAATCACTAAGTACAAAATGAAACTCACCCTTATTAAATAATCCATGACCTGTATAATAAAAGAATATTTCATCAATCCTTTCCATTTCACTATGCTTTTGTATAAATTGGGAAACTTCCTCTTTTACATTATCACTGTTTGTATTACTCTCCAGAAATAGGATATCTTGATATTTCTCTGTCTGTTTTACAAGTTGGTATATAATATACGCATCATTCTTACAACCAGGCAAATCATTTCCATCTACGTAATCACTTACACCTAATATTATTGCTAAATTTTTTGTACTCATTACGCACCCTCCCATTTAATATCTACTTAAAAGTACATATCCATATTTCACTATAAAATACTTCCTATTAATCACCCTAAAAAGGGGACAATTTGATATTGTTAAACTCTTAAATCCTATATTATAAAACATCCTCTAGAATCTTTTGATACTTTTCTTCATCATTAAGAGCCGCCTTGGAATCCTTAACTATAGCTATATATGGTAATTCTATTATAGAGGATAATCTTGGTATTTTGGACTAAGATTTTATGTCATAATAATATAAAGACTACTGAATGTTATCTACACATACTTTCTAAGGAATTGAAAGAAAGTATCGTTTTCATCAATCCCCTTGCTTGAATTAATTGAAACCTAGCAACCAGAAAACCTACAGGATTTTGGGCAGGACAAAAGGTTACGTTTAACTATCTACCATTCTGTCAATAATGTTTACCGTAGTTACTGCTACTTATTGATAATCCTTTGATAGGAGACGATTTGTTATGTCTAAAAAGAACTATAGAAAATGGAGCGATGAAGCGGTTTTATTCCTCAAAGAAAATGCTGATAGGTTTACCGTCAAAGTGCTTGGAGAGAAGCTAGGAAGAGACAAAAGCAGCGTTCAAAACAAACTTACATCCCTTAAAATTAAAAAGAAGACTTTAACCTATACTACTTACTCTTATAACAGAGATTTCTTTGAAGATATTGATTGTGAAGAAAAAGCCTACTGGTTAGGTTTCATAGCCGCCGATGGTTGCATATTGGGTGGAGGTAGAACTGGAAAACGGCTCAAAATATCACTTCAAAAAGGAGATAAAGTTCACCTAGAGCGATTTGTTGCTAGTTTAGATGGTAATATAAAAATTAGAGAATATAGATATCAAACCAAGAAGGGGTATTATGAATATGTCGAGGTTAGCGTTGGTTCTAATAAACTCTGTAATGATTTAGAGGCGCTAAACATAACTAAAGCTAAATCCAAAACACTTGAAATGAGCAAGATACAAGATAGCTTGATAAGGCATTATCTCAGAGGGTATATTGATGGTGATGGTCACTACTATCTCAGCAGTAATGCGAAAAAATCCTACATTGAGATATATGTAGGTTCAAAAAACATGCTAAATTATCTTACAAGTTATCTTGATAATCAAGGAATAACTAACTATACATTTCACTATAAGAAAAAGGGGCTCTACAAAATAGCAACCCATGATATTCATTCCAAGGCGAAGCTTATAGACCTTTTATATAGAGATTCAACCATATTCTTGGGAAGAAAAAGAGATAAAGCCTTGAAAATTGTTCAAAGCTTAGGTAATCATAGGATATCACTATCAACTAAGAGTTTTCTAAATAAGACATATATGGACTTAAAGTTCTAATGACCCTATTTGGAATAAAACAAAAATCCCATTAACTGATTAAGGAATTGAAAGTTCACTTGGAATCATTGAAATAACTGGGGTTACAAAGATTTTATGACCACGAAAAATATAAAAAGAAGGTCTTAGAGCTTATGTTTTTGGTTTCCATTTAATCAAATTATTCTTCTAACCACTTCGTTAGCAAAAAAGCGGAGTGTTTTTTTAGTTTAAGGACTCATCTTCTCTTTGGCTATTTTTTAGTCAATTAAGAAAAAAGGCATCCAACTAACCTGGATGCCTTCTTACAACTAATTCACTTGTTCTTGTGGCACTTCTTTTAACAATTCAATCGCATTTTCTTCACTTAGGTAATTTATTCCAAATTCGACACGTAAAGCTTTTGAAAGGATAACTTATTTTAGTTCATCGATACTTATTATTAAATCAACTTTTCTTTTACCATGCCTACCTTATTAATAATAAGTTGCAAAATATCACAAATAACTGTTTCTTTCCATTTACTCAAGAATCTCGAATATTATAATAGATTATTATTTTCCTAAGTCCTTTAATTTAAATTGTCTAATAAATTTCAAAAAATCTGCTGGCGTCATTCTATCATTCTCTAAAATTTTCATAGCATCTAACCTCCAAATCATGTCTCCTGGTTCTGAGAAACTTCTGCGTAATTTCCTTAAAGTCTCAATAGCTGTTTTTGCCCAATCTACAAAATCTTCTTGCAATACCAAATAGATTTCTTCACCGTAAACATCTACGTTTTCTTCATACTCTTTTGTTGTTGTGATAAATACTGTTTCAATTGTGGCTTCTCTATTTAACATTTGAACATTATCTCTAATCCACTTTTCATGAGTTAAAGCTTGTCGTACATGCTTTGTTAAAATCTTTTTGTTCTCGCCCTTATAAATTTTGTCTTCTGAAACTAAGCAATAATCACCGTTAATTATCCACCATGGGTCTGGGCTAGTATGCTCATCTGAATTGCCAGCGATATAACCAAGCAACATTCCTAACTCTTGATGACCTTGTTCAAATTTATTTCCATCATTACTTGTAAGTAGAGTAAGAACTTTCTCAACTCTTTTTTCAAATTTAGCTGAACTTTTTACGCCATCTTTATAAATTTCTTCTTCTATACGTTCGACAACATCCATTAATCCAAAATTTACAGCATTTTCTTTAGATTCTTCTTTATTAGGAATTATTCTCTTAAACCAACTAACGTTAAAAGCATTACTTGCTGCCTTATCTATGTAATTTTTCATAATTTGATAATAGCTTTCATTACCATTTTGGTATATTAAATAAGCAACATAGCTACCAATATAGTTCCAAAAAGATTTATAACCTATTAGAGCTTTCCCGTTAAGTTTACTAATAATTTGGTCTACATTGCTTAAAGCACTTTCATAGTCTTCTTTCCATATAGCATATTGATACTTAACTTCAAATTTTGCACATTCATTCAATAAATCATTATTTACATGTTTGTCAGAGGCTGCTTCGGCAATATAATTGTCCCTAAGTGCTAAAATTTGTTCCTCAGCCATATCCCAGTCATCAGTTTTATTGATTAAAGCATCCATTGCTAATAAAATATTTTCGAAATTCTTTAATCCCTCTGAATAAGTATAGCCAAATTCAAGCTCTGCACGTATCTCTGGCGGGAATTTTTCAATTTTTTTCCTTGCTGTTAAAGTTTTTAATAAATCTTCTCCCGTAATACAAACAACTGCATAATCTGTATTTGAACGTGTGCATCTTCCAATTGCTTGAATCAACTTTGTCCTAATTCGTTCCTCAAATAATACTGAAGCAGCGAGCTTTGAACTTAAAAACTTTTCTTGTAATCCTGTTCCATTAGGTAACTGATTGATAAATAATAAATGACATTTATCCCCTTCCATATCTATGCCATCATACCTATTTGCTAAAATAGCAATTGCATCATCGCTATTAACAAAAGAAGAAAAATCTTGTTCAATTTTTTCTATTGTAAAGATTTCAGAACTCATATTTTGCCGAACAAATTCTGAATAAGTTTTAACACTCTTATTATCTTGGACTAATAAGAGTGACCGAGGTAGCTTTTTGCTCATCTCAATAAAAAGCTCTTTATATTCTTGAGGTTTAAATGAAGCATCAGGAAAGACAAAATATCTTCTTCCTATACTTTTCTGTTTCCAATCATCTACAATAGCCAGTCTAGTTATATTGCTTACTCCAATTGTCCTTTCTAATTCACCGCTTTCTCCTAAGGTTGCAGACATGTAAATTCGTTGTGTTGCATGTCTAAAAGGTTCATGAGTCATTGTTGGCGGAATATAGGGTCTAATTAATAATCTTCCGCTACTTAAATATAGATTACATGAATTTAAATGCTCTTTTATATTATTCCAAGCATAAATTAACTTATTATCTTTATTTGCTCTTGCTTCAATAATATCTATTATTTCTTCTCTCTTACTATGAAATTTTATATTTGGAAACATATCCACCCAACTGATTGCGGAAGAAGTGTCTTCATTATTTTTTAAGTATGATAATTGAGTATAGTCTAAATCACCTCTAATACATTCAACTAAAGTCTCAAATAACTCTTTATGTTCTTCTCGTTTAATTTCTAACGACCAATGACTAGCTATATAATTTTCTGCTCCATGTGCATCATCAAAGATGATAATATCTGCATCACTAAAAAAAGGTTCTTTTATAAACAAACTACTATAGTTAGTAACAGCTATTACCTCTGCCCTATTATATGCCGTTTTGGATTCTTGACTATAATCTCTTATTGCTCTTGTAAAACCATATGCCTTTATCCCATATGTATTATTTGCTTTATCTACGACCTGGTTTACCAATTGATTATTAGGACATACAAAAACAACTTTCTCTTTAAATTTACGTCTTCTAAATTCCCCTATTAATAACCCAATTAAAGTTTTTCCTGCCCCTGTTGGTAACTCTAATGCTACATCTTTAGCACGTAACCCTTTTTCCATATAAGCATCTATCATTTTACTTTGATAATCTAGAGGTCCATTTATTGTTTTTTTTCTATTATCTTGATACATTTCTTGAGGTGTTTTAAAATTTGTACTATCAACTTTTAATTTATTAAATAAAGACATGAAACTTCCTCCTTTTTACCTATAATAAATAATTTCTATATATTCATCTAGTTATTTCTAAAATATAACAAAATTACAGTTTAAATCGTAAGATTCCCTTTTCGACAGAGTGTTTCAAATATATCAATTAACTCAGGCTCAAGTAATCCTTCTCTACGTTAGGTAATCTTAAACATTATCTTTAACTCTGTACTTTTTCTCATGTGTTTTAAGAGTCGGAGAGGATTCATTAATAATTGTTTAAATAGAATTCGATAACACTATTTAACTAATAAAATCAAAATTTTATTAATAATGAAGCATATACTGAGCAAAAGTACTTAAGTTAACCTTATTTAGAAAAAATAACATTCCTATTATTCACCTCTAATATTTTAGTATCATAAACAGCTAACTTTATTGGCGCATCTTCTTTATAGTTAGAAACTGTTCCATACCCCTTAAGTCCCTTAACTTTTTCTGCCCAGTACTGAATGTAGTCTATTTTTGTGACTTTTTCATCATTGAGCATTTCATCAACAATATGTTTATAATTTCGCTCTACCTCTTGAGCGTATTGCGCATTTTCTATAATTGGAGTCAGTAAAATTTGACTAAAATCAACAATATTAAGTTCAAGAATTGCGCCGTTTCCTTTTTCACACTTTTTAGCATATTTGATTGAATCCGTTATGTAAAAAGCAGTACCTAATTGACCAAAATTCTTTTTAAAACCTTCCACTCCTATTAACTCTGCAGCAGTAATTGAAGTGCCATGATACCATGGATTGCCTTTTTCTCTAATTATTCTGTGAAGTTGTTGTTTTTGAAGTTCTTTTTTCTCTTTGTATGAAGTCTTTCGAACCATTTACTTTCTCCTCCTATTTACTCTAACCTATCGGATTATTTCTTTAATATCTTGAAGGCTCGGTCTCTTATTCCCGTATAGCTCTTATCGAACTGAAGGGACCTAGCACCTAAATCCTTTTCAATATATTCTCTATCATCTAATTCTTTTTTCCAACACCTTGGCGGTGTATTTATCCCTATTCTACCTATCATGTCCCGTCGTTCATTTAAAGCATCACATGCTAAATCTACTATTTCTCCATATTCTGTTACTACCCAAGCATGAAATTGTATTGGGGGCTTCCAATCATAAAATATTGGAACACCCTTCCATTTAGAAGACCCTGCAACAACGTAACTTTTTATACCCGACTCATTCAATAAATCTTTTACCAAGGTAGAAACATATAAGCAAGTTTCTCCCCTTGTTTCACCTATATCATTAAATGTAGAAATAACTATTTTAGTAATATTATTTTTAATCTCATCTGGAGTATTGCCATCTTTGGGATATTTACAGCAATCAGAAAATTGCATCCTACTCCCGCATGGACACATTCTTTCTTTCTTTTTAGCCATTTCCTCACCCCTATAAATTAATTTTACTTACTAATTTTTGTCGATTTCTTAACTAAATTTGAATTTTGTTACTACATCTCTTCTACAAGACATAAATTAATAACTTTTTATCTATTTCCTTCAATTATACAGGAGAATCATAACATAATAGTGATAGACTGTTAAAAATGTAAAAAGAGTAATTACCGAGGAGTAATCGAATTATAGTTTCACACTGAGGAGAGTGTGAACTTTCTCATGATGAAAAAGTGTATACAAGACAAATTTTTTAGTTGTATAACGATATCTTGACTTCCTTCTCGAAAGTTCAGCCATCCACTCCACTATATAAAACAGAGAGCCTCAATTAAGAGACTCCCCATCAAATACGACCATATCTAATCCTATAAAACACTTCAGGAGGATGTTTTTTGTTAAGTACCGAACAAAAAGCTTTCCTCTCTCAAATAACCTCTCTCTTTCTTTACGTTCCCATCCCCGTCCTGTTCACGTTCCAATTAATGTGTAAGACTAGCTATCGCATTTTCGTGGTGTGACTCTAAGTTACCTCTTAGTTTAAGTCTACTTCAAATTTTTCACCACTGTAATCATCACAAATCCATTCCCATTGTTTAACACGTTTCTCTAACTGTAACTGCCTTAATGGATTCTGAATATATTCTAATAATAATTGGTTGTCTTGTTGATAGATAACACATAAATAATAAGCATCTCCATATTGATGTGCTGCTGTGTATTCATTATTTGTCATCGAAATTTCTGCATTCCGATTCGAAATAGACTTTACTTCAATATAGCGTATCTCCCCTGTTTTGGTTTGACTATGTACGTCATATCCTAGATTTTGCTTACTAACGTCTTTGGCCCGATTTCCTTGCAATTGCTCAAATTCTATACATTGATACTCTGCTGCTCGCCATTTAGAGATAGTTTTCTTCTTTGATGAAAAAATAGAGGATAATGAATGTTCAAAAACATTGGAATCTGCTTTTTCTGTTAAATAAAAACCGTCATTTCCAGATGATTGTTCCTCTGTAAAGCTCGTATTATAAGTATTGTCAATCCATTTTATATCATTAGCTGTTAGTGAATTTAAGAACTCTGATAAGAAGGACTTCGAATAGATTATTCCTTTCTTACTTCCCCAGATTATTAATTGATTTTGATTATTTTTTATATAGCAATTGTCTAATAAACATACCTCTTTATTAATCAATATTTTAGAACGAACCGACTTCAATAATTGACCATAAAGTTTACCTAATAAAGTCTGGTCTGAATTCTTTACAAACTCTCTTTCTGATAAAATGGTTATCCAGTCTGTAATTTCATACATTCTCTTCGCAAATACTTCTAAAAAATTATCTAAGTAATTGTTTTGTTGTAGACTTGCAATCGGTGTAAGTTGTTTCATAGAAGAATGTTCCCGCATCCATACAAATTCCGATGTTTCTAAAAAACGTGGTTTTCGTTTGTATTCTGTTGCATTTATCATTTCACCGTTGTATAAAGGAATCCATTTTTCCTTTTTTATTAGTTGAATGAACTTATCAGACACATAATTTGAAAACTTTGAGAAAGATTGACGTTTTTCCAGCAATGAAAAAATTGGCAGTAAGAATTCCTGTCCTTCTCGCAAAGTTCCAGCCACAGTTTTAAATAACTGTTCGGCTGCATTCTTCAACCCTACTTCTGTTTTTTCATCCCAAGTTAAATGTTTTCGACTAGGGTCTGTTGAAAAATCACAATTGATTTTAAAAGGAAAACCAGTAGATTCTAAGGTTGGTAGATAACAATGAAATACAGATTCTTCCTTCTCACAAGCTATAATTTGACCTTGTTCATCTAGTTTTAATCCTAGCTGAACAGATTTGTTTTGTTTATCTCCAACAATGTACCATTCTTTCTTTTCTTGTCCTACTTCTTGAATGCACACTCGTTGATGGTCTCGTGATACCTTAAACTTTCTACGAATTGTTGAAATGTTGATTTGGATTTGTTGAATATGATTAAGGAATAAGAAATATCCATCATTTACAGCAGTTAATTCCTCCTCTAATAGACTTAATCGAGCGTCTTTAAAAATAAAAATGGTTCGATATCCTTCCTGATAGAGTTTTTGTATTTCTTCCTTTATTTCGTATTCAATGTCTTCCACATATAAAGGGATACGAACTGTTGGCACTTTGTTTATATCTGCAATCTGTAATTTCTCCGCACACAATTCCTTTGAGAACGTAAATCCAACATCGTTTGAGTGGATAATAATAGTGTTAGTTAGATAAGTAGTGCTTTTAAATCCAACACCTCGATATCCAATGGATTCCCCTCTTTTTTTAGAACTTGCCCCTGAGCGACAAATACTTTCAATATCTTGTTCATTAAATGGTTTTCCATCATTCGCAAAGAATATATGACCATTTTTACTATAGATAGTAATGTGATTAGATTCTGCATCATCTGCATTTTGAAGTAGTTCAATAAAAATACGTTCCCCGTAACTTTCAGCCATGTATTTTTCCATTGCCGCCATATCGGCTAATAATTGTGGTGACGACTTAGCTTCTTCTAAAAAACGATGACTAAGTTTTCCGATAGCTTGCTGCACAGAATTTATCCCCTCTCTAAAAAGACCTCATGCTAAAATGACATGAGGTCTATAATTACGCTATACATACTTAAACATAGTCAATTAATGCGACTGTAATACGAGCTTTTGCTTCTTTATCTTTTAGATTACCTACCCATTTTAATAATACACTTGCAACTTCATTTGCTTGATTTTCTTCTTCTTCATAAGAATCATCGTCATCATCATCTACATCTTGAATATAATCAAATTCTGAAGCGAAAGAATCACAGATTTCCTCAACAATTTGTGCTAACGATTCCTCTTTATATCGATTCTTCTTAACTAGATTATACATTTTTTCTGCAAGTTCAATATAGCCATACCTTAAAGCATCCCAAATATAGCTGGGGTAAATACTATCAGATTTACCGAAGACATATTCTAGTATATCTTCATTTTCATTCAGTATAATTATTACTTCTTCACTACCAATTTTTCTTTCTAAACTATACAGCATCCCGCTAGTAAAGTGAAATCCATCTCTTTTTATAATAGCTTCTCCATTTGTTAGAACGTACCGCCACATATCAATTGCTAATGATATATTGCTTTTTGCTATTTTTACAATAATATCTTGTATTTTTCCGCTATTGTTTTCTAAATTATTTTTTAATATATCGAAACTTTGAAGTAATAATTCTTCTTTATTCTTGCTACTCCTTGCCAAATTAACCCATCCCTTCTAAGGAAATATTTAATCAGTTATTTAATTATACATTAAATTTCATCATAGCAAACTATTACTTTATGCAGAAATAATCATATAACATAGAGAATCGTATGGTATTCTATTCCATGAAATCTCGGAAATCCTTACTTCCCTATGGAAGTATATCCATCTTCCTCAACTAACCTGTCCGCAGTCTAGTTTAAGTACATCCTTTCACAAACTATATAAAAGACGGGTTTTATTAGTTTTGTGTAACCGATGTGATTAATTTCAACACTATTTTCAATTGCATACTCAATATACACAAAAATGAGAGCCTCAATTGCGAGACCCTCCTGTGATTCTTACTAATTCCTTATCCATTTCAGCAATCATATGAAGAGCTTGAAAATGTGCTAAAGGAATGGTTCTCTTTGATTCTTTAGCAACCTCAAACTCAACTCCATCACGTTCGATTGTAATTAATGCTGTTTGTTCAACTGCATTAGGATTTGATTTCATACTGCTCGTGCATCTAAAGTACTTCAATAGTAGTTCCCACATTGGAGCATATTGCTTCATTCTACCTCCACATGAATATTTATAGTTTCGCTTGCTTCAGTTTGGATAATTAATTTTATAACTGAATTAGTAGTCTCTAAATTTCCAATAATTTTTTTCAAATTCTCTATCATCATTTAATTGGAAATTAATTTTATTTTTTCTATACTCAATTACCCGAACAAATTCAACTCTCTCTTTTTCCTCATTTAAAATTCCTAAAGGGGATAATATCAATAGACAATCTTTTTCTGGAATTGAAGTGCCATAACTTAATGATAATTGTTGTGGATATAATAAAATCGTTGTTTGTATATGATTATATTTTGTTAAATATGCGTACATTTAGAATAAGTTTTTCCGTTTAACCCCTGAACCATTTCCAGTCACTAATGACTTCCACTTCATATCTATTATGATTTAGATACTTTCATCATCATCAACGATACCGGGTCTTAATTAAAAAACATCTTATTTATTGTTCTTCTTCACTAATAACAGATACTTGTTATGCTGTTCATACGGAATACACAGTATGCTCAGTCATTTTTATGAAGGTTTTTATATACTTTTCAAATAGATAGTTGATCCTAAAAAAGAGCGAAAATGACTTTTCATGCTTTGCACTAAAGCTAACAGTTACATTCATTAAAAATTGCTTCGCTAACAATAAAGACAATTCAAATCTTTTATTCGTTTGACCTAACTTAATCATTATTAGTTGTTTTTTGAAAATAATTATAACGTTACTCCATCTAACACATGATCCATTTGTTTTAACAATTTTTGCGTCTTTAGATTTTTAATGTTTTTTAATAGCAACTTATTAGCTGCCTTAAAAATTTGATTTAGCTCGTAATCAAGTATTCTTTCTCCATATTCACAGTAATTCATCTAATTCTTAATACTGCTAAAATTTACTTTTATATGCTTTGGAAGAACGAGAGCACCTTGTAAGCCATTAAATTACTTTCTAATTGGTAATACTTCATCGTAATACCTTTATTGAGGCTGCGCCATCACGTTCGAGATTGTAACATTAAATGGAGATTAAAATATGTAAAGCGGTCAAAAAAACGCTCCAATTATATTGTTTATACTTTTATACCCAATATTTAGGTATCTATACTTCAGGCCATCCTTTAGGAATTAAGCCGCTCTGGCCTTTTTTCCATCTATATTTAACTGAAGACTTATACCTTTCATGGTTTTTAAAATATGCATGCTCAAGAACTATAATTTGCAACGATTCTCCACGGTCAACTTCATCAAAAAGTGTTTCAAAAAAAGTCAAAAGAGAAGATCTTTCATTATCAAGTTCTACCTCATCAGGTTCTTTATCTGGTGGAAAATAAGGTCTACTTAGTTGATCAAACAATAAAACCCCTGGTACTGGATTGTTTAGCTGTGCAAAATGCCGATGCATCGCTAATAACAAAGCCACATGTAAACTTAAGTAATTCTCATCTGAACCTACATCCCTCATATTCTCACTATGTGTTGGTAAAGATACACCAACATTTAGATTTCTTAAGTTAATAAAAACAGGACAATCTTTATATCTATTTTCGAATGGTAATTTTGAAATTATATTTGTAGCAATAGAAGAAAGACGTCTTTCAACATTATGTAATGCTTCTATTTTCCCTTCAATATTAACTTCATCTTTTAATAATTCAAATTTGTTACGTAGTTTTTCTAAATTCTCGTAATCTTTATTGGTAGAATTACTGTTCTCATCACCTATTGTTTCCATATAAAGACTTATTCTTCCTAAAGTTCTATATCTACGCTCTAGGATATTTAGTTTATTCTCAACCTGTTCATTCTCTTTTACAAGAGTTTCAATCTTAATCTTTAAATTTTCCACTTCAGATTCAGTTTCATATAATTCTTTTTGCAAATTCTGTATATATGCATCTAGCTTAGGTCGATCTCTTTCAACACTCCCCAGATCACCCTTTACCTTGTTTACTAATTCATTAATAGTACTTACAATCTTAACCTCATTATTAAGTTCATTGGAACAAAGTGGACAAATATGTGGATCATTGGGTTTTTTAAATATATTTATTATTTCTAGCTTTCTTTTCTGCTTATATACTGTATTATTAAAATCATCAGCTACATTTAATTTATTTCGTGCTGCACGAATTTTGTTTTTAATATCAATAATTTTCGTTTGTTTTATAACTAACAAATTATGCAAATCAGGTAATTTGTCTTCTCTTTCAATTGACTCCTGAGTTAAATCCCATTGTAATACATCATTTAATAGAGATTTTATTTCTAATTCAGAATAGAAAACTGTATCAGAAATATCACATAATCCAAGTTGAGCAGCCTCCTGCACTAAACTTAATGCCTTTTTATTCCCATTATTTAATAATTTTTTATTTATTTCAACTCTGTTTTCCATTCTTTCGATTTGTTTCTTAACCTGATTAAATTCTAATTCTTTCTCTAAAGTGTGTTCATCGATTACACCAAAGAAATAAGGTAATGATTGTAAAATACTTTGTATTTTGTCAGTCTCATTTGCTCCTCTAAGGAGAGTATTTTTACTTATTACAACGTCGTCATCTTGTATAAGATAAGGCATTGTATTTCTAACAGTTATTCTCTTAGTGATATTGTTATTGTTAAAAGACTCTGTTGTTTTTATATCCCCAATACCCAATAAGCGTTCAAATTGATTAAGTGCGCTCTTTAAATTTGTCTTTCTTTTTATCTCACTTGCTTTTGATGGTATTTTCAAATCCATTCCGATATCAAAATAAACCTTTTGACTCGATTTTTTTCCTAATTTAGGTATTTTTCTAAATAAAGCGAATTTAGTGCTGTCTTTAACCCAAAGTATCCCGACCCAACTAAGACAAGACCTTACGTAACTTGGGATATGGCATTCACTTGAGCCCATTAAATAATCAAGAATCTCTGGAATTGCTGATTTTCCTGTCTGAGAATCCCCTGTTATAATATTAACATCCTCGAGGTCAAATTCAATTTTGTTCATTTCCTCGTGATGACTATATAGAAAAATTTTATGTATATTCCATCTCTTCACAGTGATAACCCCATTACATTAAAAATTATTTTTGTATTTTCAAGCTGTCCACACCAATTCCCAAATCGTTTGGCAATAACAAATGCACTTTTTAAATCTTCTCCACCTTTTATATTTAGAAATTCCCTTAATCTTTTTTGAACTAACCCTTGATTATCTGAATAGAATTGACCATTTTTATTAATTTTAATTATATTATTCGCATAACCAAATATAAATCCATCTTTTGTAATTGTATTGGATGCCTCGATACCCTTAGCTAAATTAATCAATATTTGAGGTTCTCTAGATAACCAGGTTAATAACCCCGTAGAATTATCAGTTCCATCAAACGTTTCCCTTATCTGTTTTGATAAGGCAAATGGAATTGGTAAGAACAGAATAGGAAATTCACATCCGTTATTAGTAACTTCCTCAACCCCCTTTAAAAATGACCATAGTATTAATGAACAAAGAGCGGGATTAGTGGATGCATATGTATCGACAGAAATCATTATTGATCCTCCTCATTTTGTTGCTTTATTTTTTCTTCAAATTTAGGATGCCATCCGACTTTCAACTCATCTGCTAATTGTTGGAATGATCCTTGTACTAAAAATGGCTCCTTCCAATTTGTTAGAATAGGTACTATTTCTAAATGTGCTTTATTATGAGACCAATCTAATAATTTACATCCGTTCTTACATAAATCATCATCGGATTTATCTTTAAGATCATATTTCATGGAAAAAAAACTATCTCCCCATACTTTTACAAGTTTTTTATCAAATTGTTTTAAAGCATAACTATTTAATAAATCATCCTCAATCCATTTTTCTCTTTGATTTCTAGCTTGCCATCTTGCAATTGCAGCTCTCCTTATTCTATAACTCCCTCCATTAACAAGAGCAATCTGTAATTCCATAGTTCCACCAATCTCTGAATCAATATCCGCTTCTTCATCCCTAAAGCTAAAATCGTCTGGCAAATTTTCCTCTTGAAAGCTACTATATATTTGATGAATTTGTTTAGTTAATTCAATTTTTCCTATTTCCCTATCTGCTTCTTCTAAGATACCTAAAACTACCCTTCTATCCCACCATTCAATTAACCTTTCAACAAATGCTTTCCTTATACTAATTGGAATGGTATTTTTAATTCTTTTCTCAACTTCTGTGTTTATATCTTTGATATTAAAATTACTAGGATGAATTGTAATTCTATTTACTAATTCTTCACGTTGTTCTTGGGTTAAATCAATAAAGGCTTTACAACCTTTCCATCTTGTTTTATAAGGGACTTCTTCCCCTTTTTTAGTTGCTTCCCTAGCCTTAGACACTCTTTGAGCCTCTTGTAACAAAGAATTTATTACCTTTTCTCTATCTGAATTAGACGTAGACAATGCATTCAGAGAACAAGATTCCTCTAACCTTAATGGTGTTACGAAGATAAAATATGTTTTTTCATCGATACTATTATTTTTAATAATGTCTGCCCAAATTCTCAAAGTTTTCCACAAACCATCATTCTTCTCATTCAATTTCCCTGCGGCTTTTATGCTATGTTTAAGTTGATAAAGTGTTTTTTCTTTACCTGCTAAATAAACATCGTCTTCTGTTTCAATACTAACCTTATCGTAATCATCAGCTTCCAATAATTTTATCAAGGCATACATACCTTGAAAGTAATAACCTAAATAAGAATCATCAGCTGAATGTGGATTTGCCATGATGTCACCACCTAATTTCATCTATCTAATTAACTACTTTTCTAAAATATATTTTATATCCTTTAAGTGGAATTTATCTATATTATTGGAAAATTACTTGAATTTATAACGCCATTTATATATATAAATAGATTTATTACGAACATAGTAAAAAAATCCTATTCAATTTGATGAAGAATGGGTTTATTATATATGCTGTTGGCATCAAACTATATCAGTGTATTACTTACACAATAACTTATTAAATGTATCCAAGTATGTTAAGTATATGATTCGTGTCGAACTTTTATAGAATCGAGTGTGTATTAAGAGTGGTTACTGTACCAAACCAAGACACTAGTATTGACTCAACGTCAGGCTTAGATCTGACCACGAATTTAACCATTATCATAACTAAATATAAACAATTTTTGTGAGCCCAATAAAAAAGTCAACTTGAGAGATTCTGAGAACCTGAGTACTTTATGGCTTATCTATCGCTTAATGGATTAATGATAAAATAAATTAGGAAGTCATTTTGTAAGTGTACAAAAAACTTGGAGTTCCTATTTTTAACATAATTCTTTGCCATACTTCTATCAATAAAAGGTTTCGCAACGAGTCAGCATTTATTTAAATAAAAACGAAGTCCTCAACTAGAATCCGTTTTCTTGACGTTCAATGAATTACAGCATATACTAACCACAGCCTAAATATTCCTTCTAATCTATTAAACTGCTAATATTTTTGCATACTTTACAACAGGCCTATAAATAATTAACTAAATTAGAAAAAAACATATACGAATAACTTTTATATTTTAATTTTTATTCAGGATTCTTTTAGACGTTTATCTTTTCATTTTTTCATAAAATAACTATATCAATATTTCTTTAAACAATTTTTTCTTACATATAGTATAATTTATAGTAACAAATAAGGTAGGAGGCCTTCAATGATAGACTTTTTTTTAGACTTACCTAATAAAGACAAGGTTACCTTTATAGGTATAATAATTACTGCAACAACAAGTTTTTTCACACTACTAATTTCATTAAAATTAAATAAGCGATCATCTTATATAAATTCTATAACTAATGAACGTATAAATTCAATGACACACCTTAAGCAAAATACTGCAAATTATATATCTATCTTAAAATCATTTATCTTCAATGAAGAAAGCAATATTTCAATTTCAAAACTGTATAATTTAAAATTACATATTGAATACCAATTAAACCATTTAAAAGAGCGTGAAAAAATTATCATTCAAAGAATGGATAATCTATATATATTAATAAATTACATGCATAGTATAAATCAAGATAATACAGTTAAAACTATACTCATTGAATTAACAAATAAGGGAATTGATATGAATAGATTACCAATACCTTATACTGAAGATACAAGATTAGGTATAAAGAGTTCAAAAGAATATTTAAAAAGGTTAATTAATATGGAATTAGACCTATTAGAAGCCGATTTAAAAAATCACATAAAAGTAGAGTGGGAAAAAATTAAAAAGGAAATATAATTAATTTTAGTTAGCATCCCTCTAAATTTTATATTCAGAAACAGCTAAGGAAAATAGAAGAGACTAGTTTATGTGCAAACTAGTCTCTTCTATTAGATGTACACTATCTCGTACATTCAAGTTAATTATGTAGTATCCATATCACTTTCATTAGAGTAACTAGATACATCAAAATAATAAATTTGTGCTAAGTTTAAAAATGCCAATAATTGTTGCTCTTCATTTTCATAATTCAGTACTAAATCTTTAAAGTTAATTAATTAACTTTATTTGCATCTTCAAGGATTATTCCCTCGAATTCATTACTCTGATTTAATAAAAGCATACTTCTATTCACTCTATAATTAATTTCTTGAAAAAAGTCTTTTTTCCTATATCTGTACTACTACTCCAAAAACATAATTAGGCACTAAAGATAAGTAACGAGAAACCTGTTCCTTCAGCTCACTCATAGATTCTACTCTTTACTTTGTAATCGAATTTATATACATATTTTTTTTGTTAATTTTTCTGGATTTACATAAAGTAATAAAACTGATAAAAACAGTGATTATAAGAGCAATTAGGGTAATATATTCCGTTGCTTCTAATGAATCTATTGCTGAAGCAATCATATTAAACAAATCTTTTATCCTCTCTATCTATATAGTGCAAATTCATATTTTTATATTGATATTTTTAATCAAAATCTAAGTAATTCAGTGCTAAATTATATATAAAATTAGCACTAGTAAATGCCGCATAACTTTGATACATATCATTTTTTTCTGAATTAGCAAAATCACATACCGATTTTGCTACAAAAGCTTTTGGTCTAGGCTTAGTAGCATTGCTTGCTGCATATAAAACACCATAAGACTCCATTTCAACTCCCTTAAGCTTTCTGTTATGTTTCATAATATCTTCGATGATTTGTGGATGGGCAAGAACAGCGGCACCAGAAGCAGCGGCACCTAAATGTGCTCTTAAACTTGTAGGTGGTTTAGGCGCTGGCCATGCTGATTTAATCCCCTGCAATATTTTATCATTTGAACTTAACCTTGATACAGCTGCTCTTAAATCAATATCTAATCTCAACGGTTGAGGATCGGGTGAAAACTGAATCTCTCCTTGAACATCTTTATATTTTCCACTTCCATAATCCCAAGAGGGATCTGCAATAACTATATCCCCCATTTCTACTTCTCCATGAACCCCAGCCGTAATACCACTCATAGCTAAATATTTCGGTCTAAAATGTTCGATAATTTTCATAGTTAAAACTGCTGCTGCAGTCATTCCCATTTGCGGAGCTGCTGCTGCAATTACACGTATACTTTGTTTGCTATCCTGGAAGTTCCCTACATAGTATGTTGTATTATCTGCTTGAAATCTCTTTTCTTCCCAATTTGCATTAAGATTTAATATAGCTTCAAGCTCAATACTTTCAAGTGCACAAATAATTGCCAAGTCGTAATCATAGTCCTCTTGTTGTTCCTCAAAAGTTGTTTTTGCGGTTATAATGTGTTTTATATGATTTTGAAGTTTTCCTATCCATTCATCATTTGATCTATCATATTTTACTAAAGCATGCAAATTTGAAGAGAATTCTTTTTCTACTAAACTAGTATCAAATTCTGATAAACCAATAATATTTGTTGGAGTAATATAACGAGAGCTTCTCTTTAATTCTTGTAATAATTCTAATCCACCCTCTGGCTTTGGAGGCTCCAAAATACGTTGTGGTAATTGAATATCAATAATAAATAAATCAAAGTGATTATCTTTCAATTCCCTCTTAGCACTTATCATATCGGAAACCACAGTTACACTATTTGATGTTATTTGTACTTTATCTAAAACACAATTTTGTATATTTTGGAGCTTTAAAGGACTATCATCAGCTATTAATATTTTTATCAATTTCTACACCCTTAATTAATTTTAAATTTTCTTTTAGATCTTCTCTCCAACTTGAACTAGCCGGATTATAGTACACCGTACCTACATATATTTCTCTATACTCTTTTTCAAGTTCTTCATTTAATTCATCCAGATTTAAAGATTTCTCATAATCACCAAACTTCTCAAATTGGGTAACAACTATTGTCGGAATACGAATAGATCTACGCTTCATTTGCCGAAGTATTTCTTTACCTGCAAAAGGCATAGGTTTTCCTCCAGTTTCAGAAACTGTAATATCAAAAGTTGGCATACTCATATCTAAGAGAATCAAATCATATTGTTTACTAACTACCTCTTTCAATCCACTTTTATAAGAATGCTTATCAACAATAGAAACATTTTTAAAAGCTTCTTCCAGAAAGCTTAAAATTTGCTTTTTTTTATTTTGGTCATCTTCAATAATTAAAACCTTCACACAATCAACTCCTGCGCATCTATTTCAATCATAATTACAAACCGATTTTCATCCAAAAATTTAAAGTCCATATTAATGGCGCATCGAAGGTCTACTGAAATTATTTTAATTATCTTGTAAAATCCTGATCCCCCTTCTTTATTTACCATTTCCAGGCCATTTTCACTTTTTAGATTTTGTTGTTTTTGTTTTAAATTTCTATTTAACTCATCAATATTTTCAATTTTTCTCACTTTATTAATACACTTGAAAAGAATTTTACTATCTTTTTTCGTACAATTTATTTCGATTTTTTGTGAGTCACCTAATCCGCTATGCTTAAAAATATTTTCAAAAATAATAAATGAAACATCTACTAAACTTTTAAAACTTTTCCCATCTAACATAATATCATCTATATTTTTAGAAATAATTTCATAGTTTTTTTCATTTTTATAGATATTTTTAGCCATCTCAAGACCTATTTCTATCGGTAAACTAATACTATAGTCACTTCTCTCAGAAACTTTCCCTCTACTAAACCAGCTAGAAATTTTATCTACCTCATATTGCATGAAGGTTTTTGCTGTTACAATGCTATTATTAAGATCAACTATATTAGCTTTATCTTTGATTGAGTCTATATCATACTGTAATTTTTCAAAACAAACATTCAAATCAATTTTAAAATTCCCCTCTAAATAATGCCTAATTGATTTTAAATTTTCCTCTGTTCTTTGCCAAAGATAATCAATAATTATATCTACAAACTCCGAGTATGAAGTGTCTTCATCAATTATATTATACAAATACTCCAAGTCATCTGTTGTAATTATATAATCAAACAAGCCATTTTCATTCTTACTATTATCAATATTAATTTGAATCAATTCATTTTTTAATTTATTAATCAACTCATCAATATTCTGAGAAAAATCATTAAGCTTTTCGAGAAGGAATTCTTTAATTATAAAATCTATTGTACCTACTCTCTCCAGCCAATAATTATTTGCATGGTAATTTTGAGTATTTGAATCTAACTGGGTAATTAATTTTTCATTCTCAATCTGCCCTCTTAATTGCCCCGATAATGTCCCATGTCTAATTCCTACACTGAGATAACCATCTAATCCATACTCTTTACTTGACACAAAGCTATCCCTCAATTCAATGACCATACTGGAAAATAAATTTAACTTTTCGTTACTTGGAACCATTATAGTAAGCTCTTTGTCTAATAAAATATATTTAGGTTTAGAATGATTTATATTATCAAATCCAAAACTTTTATATCGATTAAAGTTCTCTTTAAGATTTTTTTCTAAAGTTGATTTAATTCCATCTACATCAACATATATTTTACTATTTTCAATCTCTCTTATTCCTTTACGGACCATTTGTTTTTGAGTAATCGTTTTTATTTCATTTGAGTATATCTCTTCATTTTCTTGGTCTAAATCACGTAACATTTGGCAGATAATTAATCGCTCTGATTCTACTTCAACTAGTGTGTCAAATTCAATAGAATTAGCCATTATGTTCGGAATACAAATATATCGTAAAAAATAAATCCATTTCTTATCTACTGTAAAATCTTTTATAAAGTCTAATTCTGAGGCTCTACTTATTCCACATGATTCTAAAAAATCTTCATACAAATCATTTCTTATTCCATCTTTATCACTATTTAAATGTTTCGCATATAAATCGTATAAAATCGGCAGACAAATATTATCACGAGATACATTTGTCTGTTCAATTCTATTCAACAATTCACTTACTTCGATTTTGTTAAGTATATTCTTATTTTCAAAATAATAATCAACAGCTATTTCTACTGCCTTTTCTAATTTATCTAATTCAATGTATGAGTTAATTATACCTGTTACAATTTCTAATTTATTAATTGTTGTATCAATATTTAATAATTTCTCAAACATTTGAATTGCTAATTCATATTCTTTATTTTTATTATGTATTTCGGCTAAAAATTTTCTCTTTCTACTATTAGGAATAGGTAACTTTTCTATTGTATCCATATTAGAATTTAAAAAAGCCTTTTGAAGAATTAATGTTTCACTAGAAGGATTTAGTAGTAACAGATTGTCTATTAGCTTTTCTACTATGTTTTTATCTTCATATAAATTATTGAGAACCTGAGGTTTTGATAAAAATGAAGTAATACTTCCAACAGCTGCAAACATATTTTTGGAGGCCTTTCTTGTTCCATAATAAGAATTTAATGCAAGACTTCTTAATTTTCTTGACCATGTTTCCTTAGAGTAAATATAGCAAATTTTGATTAAATCCACTAAACTTTCTTCTGCTAAATTATTATTAGTATATATGTCCTTTAAATTACTAATAATATCTCCTAATAGATTATTCTTAAAATATACTTCAGAACTATTTAAATATAACAAAGACTTCACATAAACTTCATATATTTCTACAATATCAGGATTTTCTCTAAGTAATCCCTCTGACTTTTCAATAACTTCTGCATACAATCCTTTGGTATAATAATCCATTATTTCTATAATTAAGGGATTTTTATTCTCAATATAAATTGTTTTAGATTCATATAATAGACCCCAAAAATTATGAAAAGAACTATCATTAATGTGAGATATATTTTTTGTTATTTCTTGAATTGTTTCACTATATAAATCAATACTGCTAGAAACAGCTAGGTTTAAAATTATTTCTACGAAAGTCATGTATCTATCTATAATTGAAAGTTCATTTTCAATTAAAATAATACAGCGATAATCAAAATCGTCTATGTTAGCAATATTTATTTTAAACTTGAGATAAGAGTAATATGGATCATCATATGAATTATCGTCAAATTCTTCATATGCTTTATAAATTTCTTGATTATATTTCTCTGGAGAAACATTGCTTTCAGCTTTAATGCTATAGAATCGTAATAAAAATCTTAAGATTACATTGGCCTTATCATTTTCTATAATGTTCTGGGTATATTCTTTTTGTTTCTCTAGTCCTTCCATCGATTGTAATAGTGCAATTCTATTTTCAAGTAGCCAACAAGATAAACCAAACTCTTCTTCTATAGAATCTAAAATTTCCTTAGCTCTTTGAAAATCTGATAAAAATAAAGATTTAATGTAATCCTCTTTTTTCTTTAGAAAACAATTTATTTCATCAATATATTTGGAAATAATTTTTGAAGTCCATATCAACTCTCTTTGCACGTCATCTGAAGGATATATAGTAGATTTCTTTTTATATTGATCAATCCTTTTTGGAAAAGCTTTACCAATTAAAGTTAATCTATAATAACTAATACGATAAATTTCCTCAAATATATTACCTATTTCTGAAAAAGGAGCATTACATTTATAAAATTCTATATCTCTCTTTAAATTTCTGGATTTTTTTAGATTCTTAATTACATCCACATTCTTCGTTTTATACATTAAATTTCCTCCCTTAATGCCTTTTCAATAAAGCATAATTCATTAATAAATCTGGTTTAAATTGTAAATATATTCGCTAGCAAATTTACCCTATGCCCAACATTGTTATAACTATCTTTTATCTTTAGTATTTTAACAATCATGCTTTCAATACTATCCAGGGAATTTCTTAAACAAGGCTCACTAAAATTCACAAGATTTATAAACAATTGATTGCACATATATTGCAACTAATTAATGACAAGAAAATCAATATTGAGAATGAACAACCACCTCGTTTAACTTCTAAAATATTATAACTCTGTCCAATATTAATATATATCAGTAGCCACATAGCTACGTATCGTAACATCCTCACTTAATTCTGTAGATTTTTATCTCATCATTCCATCTGATGATACTTAAATAGCTACTCTAATTTCAATATCTATGGATTTTGTTCTGTTATTTTTAATATATTTATAAAGCATTTTGGTTTACCTTTTGTTCCAATTTCTATTAACATTCAATAATCTATTTCTAGTGACATCAAATTCTCCCGTATATGCTTTAATTCCCTTTCATTAATTAATTATAGTAACAAAGACTGCGCAACATGTAGTCAATCTTCCTTATCAATCAACTAGAGGAAGAAGTCAACAGTATCTCAAACCCAAATTTATACTTATATAGTCCTAGATTTCTCCTATAAGTATATCGTAGACTGTTTAACTGTTTCAAAAATTAGTTTCGATAGAAGATAAAAAAATTATATTCAAGTGAATAGATTAGAGTTTTACAATCTAAAATTAACTAAAGCTAACGAAACCCATATTGATATTAGAAATAATTATATCAATTCCATTGAAACAAATTTAAAGAATGGAAACACGTATGATATCGCTGTCTATGGTACTTCATTTAGTACAAAAATAATTTAAGTCATAGTTTCATTGATATTTGTAAATAACGAATTTATAGCATCTGTAGCTCAAGACAAAAATGTTAAAGGGATCTTTAACATTTTTAATTAAATGAACAAAGTTTTATCATTAGGAGTTGCAATTAAAGATTTATCCGGACCAATTGTGGGTTTATTACATAAATAATTACAACCTTTTAATCTTATAAAAGCTTTATCTCACGAAAAAATATAAATATAAATATAAATATAAAATAAAAAGCCCTCTATTGTAAGGGGCTTTTACACTTCAAATACGTTTTTCTTTAAATAAAGAATAACAGTTAATACGTTTTGTTTCCATTATTTTTAATTAGATCCAATATCAACTAATAACTGATGATTTGTATGATCTACGAACAAAATATTTTCTCATAGAATACTTATCCCAATTACTAGTTATCTATTAAGAAATATAGAATACATCAATTAATTTTAACCTTGTCCAACAATTACTGTAATTGTATGATCTAATACACCATTTCTATAAACATATACTTTTGCTGTTGTGGAAAAATAAGTTGTTAATTTCCCAGTAGAAGAAACCTTTATCAAATCATTACTAGTACGATAAGTCATTCCTGGCTCATGATAAGTAAGTTGATATCCACTAAAAAATGTTGGTAAAGTAACTGTGTAATCCCTAATGTTGAGAGTTTGTGTTAATTTTTTCTGGTCTTCCCTATTAAAATCAGTGGAAGCCTGTGAATCTGTGGTTCCGATACCTAAAATACTTAGAAAAGCAACCGACGTTACAAGAGCATAACGAAGTTCCATAATATTAACTCCTCCCTTTATAAATGATTTAAATAACAATAGGGATTGATTACCCTACCAGTAAGATAGCATGAAATATATGTAAATAAAACCATTTTAATGGTAATTTTCTGTGAACATATATTTTATCAACAATTGTACATGAAAATTGATTATTGACTATCCTATAAAAAAATTACCAACAATTTCTTAAGATATATTAATTTTATTTAATAACGCGCTCCTTCATCAGAATAAAAAAGTTTATCTTCTTTTATTAATTATTTGAAAATCTCAGTAGGTATATTATATTGATCCAAAAAATCACTTTCTTGTACTTAACCTTCCCTATTCACCTTGTTGAATAGGGAGATTAATCTCTTTTAAAAATCTCGATCTTTTAGAAGGTTTCCCATTAATTGTTGCTGGGAATGTAATATATAGATTCTTCTTTGGACGAGTTACAGCAAATGGTGATAGGTAACCCTTTGAATTTATCTCCAAGTTTTCCCCCACCCCACACCGTACGTGCAACTTTCATCGCATACGGCGCTCCATCTTCTTATATATTCCTTACAACTGTTATATAAAAAGACTTGAGACCTTCCCTCCGCCACTTATTATCATGGTTTCATTGGTACTACATCTCTACTGCCATCTCTACTCACAACCCTTTTCACCAGATTATTACTAAACGTTAGAGACTTCAAACGTTCCGATATTGCTAGGTAAATAACTATACTTAGGTTCTACCTTTACCCCGAATTCACGTTATTTAAACTAAAGCAACCCATTAGCTTTATCCATCAAAATCTGTACGATAATTTCTTTGGAGTGAATTTTTTATTTTATACATTTCTATATAAAGCTTTTCGAGGTGTACATTCAGCAGTTCGTCATCAACTATGTTGAATACTAACCATATATAGCTCCCTGCCCGCATTACTTTCGCAGTAATGTTTAACCTTTCCTCAGCGTTATCTGTTAGGACTACTCAATGCGTCTTCACCCAGCTTCATACAAAACCGTTACCAGTTATGCATGTGGGAGTATTAGCAGCCATCTTATCATAGGATTTTTTTAAGGTTTCCTACTGTGGTCTCGCAATATCAGTTATCATTATAAAAATTTATAATGTGGTTTATCCCTCGTTAAACGATTTCAAACCAACGTTTCGCACCGTACATTAAGCGTCTTTCTTCTTCTATAGTAGTTGGGGGCTCAGCCTTTTCTATAGATTCTTGAATTATTTCTGGAGTAACTTTTGTTGCTTTGTTACTTGGTAATCCTTCATCATATAACCCTATTAAAAATACATTTTTAAATGATAATCCTTTACTCTTATGTATAGTTAATAGGTAAATTGCATTAAATGTACCTTTATGGTATTCATCTAACTTTTTCTTCATCTCTTCTTTTTTTAGGTTTAACTCTTGATACCTTTTGACCATACCTTCCCATGATTGAAACTGTTCTGTTTCTTTTTCTATCCATTTTATTTCATCTTTTGTTAACTGGTTTCTAATGAGTGGAAATTCCAAAAAATTTTTAATAATATTTTCCATAGATATTGACTTCTTATTTTTTAATCTTACTAACCCCTCAAAATAATCAATAATCTCTTTTTTTCTATCCAAAGATTTATTTCCACAAATAAAATCAGCAATTTTTTGTGGATTTATATATGATGAACTATCTCCAATAAAGTTAACAACTTCTTGTTTTTTCTTGTAGAACGCATATGAAGTTTCTGAAATTATTTGGTTCCATCGAGTCAATTTATCACTATCTTCATTAGATATTATAAAAGCTTTCCAATATCTATATGCCCTTTTAAATGGATCCAAGCCAAAAATACCCATTAAGTCGTCATTAGTTTCTATTACAAAAGGGATATTATTAACCTCCAGTTTATGAAGTAATGTTTTAATTTGGGAAGTAGAACGATATAAAATTACACTTTCTCTATAATCTGGGACAGCTTTATTTCCTGATAAACCAATATACTGAGATTGATCTATAATCCATTCAGCTTCTTCCTCTGGAGTAGGTAAACTTCGAATATAGCAATCACCCTCATTTTTATGAAAAGGTTTCATTGATTTTTTTATCCTATTGTTCTCATTAAATGCAATTACCCGATTCCCAGCTTGAACTATTTTCGCAGTAGAACGATAATTTGTCATTAGTTTAAGAGTTTGGGTTTCATACATTTGGTCGAAGTCTTTTATGTATTTTGGCTCCGCACCTCTAAAATAATAAATACTCTGATCATCATCACCAACAATGATTAATTTAGCTCCGTTCTTCAAACCTGGCGGGCAAATAAGTTTAATGATATCCATTTGAAGAGGATTAGTATCTTGAAACTCATCAATGAATATATACTGAAATCTTTTTTGTACATATTCACGCGCTTGGATATCATCTTTTAAAACATGAAGTAAATTTAGCATGTAATCATCAAATACTACAATATTATTACCTTTTCGTTTATCATAAAATTTCTGCATCATCTTTTGAAACCTTTGACTTAAAGTTTCATCACTTGTTGGTTCAAGCACATTAAAGTGCTTCTCTATATATTTTGTCATCATCTCTATGGAGAATCCCATATTCGTCCAATAACTTATTTTTTCAAATAAATTTTTCTCTCCAGCATTTTCATCTAATTTTTTCAAATTATAATCTCTAATTAATTTATTTAATTCTTTCTTATACCTGCTCTCATCCGGATTATCTCCAATAATGCCCATTCGCTCTACATATGGAAATTGCTTTTTCAACTCATTATACAATCGTATAAAAAAGCTATGAAAGGTGCCAACTGCTACTTTAGATTTTTCCTCCCCTAAGAAAAAATTCACCCTTTCTTTCATCTCTTCAGATGCCTTTTTCGTGAATGTAATCATGGCTATTTTTTCTTCAGGGACATTCTTCATCATTATTAGATAGGCAGTTTTCGCACAAATTGTCTGTGTTTTTCCACTGCCAGCACCCGCAATAATTCTAAGATTCTTTTCCATATCATATCTAATAGCCTCAATCTGCTCATTATTAAAATCATTATTATCATTTTTAGGCTTTAAAAAATCAAAAAAACCTTTATCTTCATCATACTCAGAAAGAACATGTTGCTCTTTTCTTTCATCGTACTCAAGTTCTCCATAAATACCTTGATAAAGGTTCATAACGTCTTCTGCATGCACTAATTCTTTTATTTTAGTATCAATAGAGTCTTTAGCATTTTCAAGCTCTACTATCCTTCTATCTAATGTTTTATCTAATAATTTCTTCTCTTCTTTTAACATTTCATTACTTGCACATAAATTTTTTAATAAATTATTTTTTTCCTTAAGCTCTCTTTCTAAAATTTTTATTTTTTCTTGGAAGTGTTCTATTTCTTTTATTAACTTTTTTTTACCGAAAAGATCATCTAAAAAACTCATTATTTCCTTTCCTTTCCTTTCTTTTTAAATACAATATCTTTTTATAAAATAATTTGTTATAACACCCTAATTATCATACACTAACCAGGAAAATTTATCCTTATCAGACAGTTAATTCTTTATTATTATAACGAAAAAATCCATCTCTAAAATTCTCATCCAAAATATTTTATAATAAATAAGCGGTAGTATAACAAACCATACCACCGCATTAAATATAGTTTTATCTTTAAATTTAGTTATTAAAACAGTAAAATTTATCTTCTTTGTTTCCTTTTTGGCTTTTCGTTCCCAGCCAAAGCACCACAATTTTATCTTCTTTTTGTACCAATAAGCCATAAACTGAATTTATTACGTTCAAAGGTTGAAATAATATACTCAGGATAAAAACTTAAAATGTGTTCTTTTATTTGCTCTTCATGCTCTTTCAGAATCTTTTGAGACTGTGCATTTTTAGGAACCTTGATAAATAGTTTTAACTCCTCATTTGATAAGTCTAGAACAGACTTTTTTACTGATTTATTGAACTTTGTAATTACATCATTTGCAGACAATGCATGATTAGTAGAATTACTTAAAGGTATTTGAGAATACTGTTTCAAAAGTCGTCTAACATATATCGTCCCAGTAGTGGATTTAACTAGATTAATTATCGTGTCATCTGTAATTCTCTTAATAAACTCGGGCAATAGCAAAGCAAATACTATGCATGGAATTAAGATATTAGTTATCTGTAATACGCTCATCGTTACCTTGGCTAAGATAATCAGCTGGCTAGTGAATAAAAATCCTATATTTACATTTATCAAATCTTTCTGTAAAAATCCAACTAATAAAGTTAGCCCAAAACTTAAGATGAACAAAATGCTTAGAAAACATGCCAAATTATAGGTTTTCATGAAATACGTCTTTTTCTTTATAAATCTCATTTATAAAATCCCCCTTTCTGTATAGAACGTGGGTAGGAGAAGCGATAAAAATTGATAAGGATGTTCATTATCGATGAACTGCAGTAATCCCGTTCCCTTGCCTATTGGAATAACAATTTCCGCAGGAGTGCGGGAGACGAATAAAAATCCCTCCTTCACTTCTACGAAAAATAAAATCGTGTAAATTGACTCTTCATTCATTACAAGATCCCTATTTAAGCTTTGATTTTGGTATTTTTCAATCTTTTGAAGATTTTTCGATTCAATAATTGAAAACAATGAAGAAAGTTCAGGATTTTTGTCAGAATTGAAAGTGAATGAATTGAGTCCTTCTTTTACAAGCCTGAGCTTGCATCCTTTGGTTTTGTCCTTACACTTTTTATCAACGTATTCATATTGTATTTCAATAAGTGTTATTGCCCTTTTTACTAAAACATTTGTATCAATAAATTTTTGAGCTGTTGACTCTGAATATTGATTTGGTTTTGTAAATCCTATTTTCATAATGAAAACCTCCTTTTAAAATAGAGTCAAGAAGCAGCAACTCCTCAACTTACTATCTAAACGATTTGCAACTCGCTTAGATTTCTAGCCATCAAAGTCTTGCTGAACTTTGATAAATCTATTTTAAAAAATGTTCATTCTTTTTTGGGTGCAGTTTTGTTGGTAAATTCGCTCCATTCTACTAACAAAACCACCAACAAAATATTGCATATAAAAAAGAGCAGTTTAATTTTCTGCTCTTTTTTATATGCTATTTAGCGAATCTTATTAGTTCTTCATCTGTCAAAAGTTTTAAAAGATTATTTTGAATATCAATAAAACTTTCAATTGACTCACGTACATCCTCATTCAATCGTTCTTGCCAACGTTGAATAATTTGGCTATTATTAGTGAAATACCCTGGGATATTTTGATTTTGAAAATGTATGCTATCATAATATTCATCAAAAAATGCCATTAATTCTTCTTTAGAGTTGAAATCTGAGGTTTTTACAATAGGACTTTGTTCAATTATTAGGGGTTTATCCCTGAGTGTCCTTCCTAATTTTCTTGTATTGATAGCCCTATTTATAATATCATCAATTTCAACTTCTTTTGTTAAATTGACTTCCGGTACTTCTCTAAGGTTTATCCCATAACGCAAAAGTTTATTAACTGGAAATTCTGTCTCATCTAGAATTTCACCCTTCGTTACCATTTCCATAATTTTAGGTATTAAAGCAACCCTTTCAGCTCTTTCATCATTTGATAATTCATTCAAACGAGAATTATTTATCTCTATTTTCAAATGTTTTTCTCTTTTTGTCTGGATAGGAACAGTTGTTTGAAACGATGCTGACAAATCTTCATCTAAAAATTCATCTATCAAATTCTTTACCATAAATCCAATTTTAAAAATTCCATTACTCTTTAATTTTGCCACTATATCAGGAATAATGACTTTATTAAATTGATTACCTACCCATTGGCTAACTGTAGCATTGATATTAGAATAAATGAATTTCTCCTTTTCAAAAAGACTATCAAGCACCTCAGCTCTAAATGAGCGTATAAATTTATTTCTACACATTAGCCAAATCTTATCACTCATGTCATAAAGGTCTATTACAGTATCTTCATTTATCGGCGTAGTCCTATAGTCTCTTTCAATATTAATTGGCTTTCCACCTATAAAAAGTTGTTTATCAAATTCTTTACTCACATGATCCATGAAAGTATCGGTTGATTTAAGGAAATTATAGCGTTTTATGTTGAATTCTGCGAAACTCTCTGCTACTTTTAAAATAGCTTTTTGAGCTTCAATATCAATATCAGTTATATCACTATACAAACTTGCATCAGTAGTAAGGTTTTTACACGTAATTAATTCGAATAATCGGTCAAAAATCCACTCTACGGTTTCTTCAAGGTCATCCAGATTTCCAAAAATAATTTCTTCTGGAGTCTTTTCAAATGTATTTATATAATCAAAAAGAACTGTATCTGTAATAAAATTGCCACTTTTAGTGATTTTACCTTTTTCGATACGACTAACAGAAGATTTATCAGACATCTTTTCCATCGTAAACCCATGACTTTCTCGTAATTTTTTGCAACGCCCGGAAATTTTAGGAACTAGGTATGCTTCTAAATCAATCATATTACTACCAACTTTCTAGTTTTTTAAGTAAATATTACCACAATTATACAATTGTTTTTAAATAATTGTTTAGAGTATTAAAAGAGAAGTCAGTTACTAGTAAACTATGTTAACAAAAACATATAAATTTCAATAACTAAGTACAAAAGTTGTCCACGATTTAATACTAATATCATCTAAATTTTCATCATTTATTTACTATTAGTACAGCCTCTTTCATGTATTACTAGATTTTTGGCGGAAAAACAATTAATTTCAAATAAAAATTAATCTCCTACTATCACTTCTTTAAAGCAATTCATGCAAGTACCGTAGGCAGCTATTCAATAGCAAGAGATAATTTTGATAAAGCAGAAGAACTTCTGAATGAGGTATCTGATAAAATTGAGCAGGCTAAATTTTACTATAAAATTGGTGCTTTCCATTATGATATTTACGAATCACTCCAATCAATTAAGTATGTTAACAAAGCTAAAGAAATATTCTCTAAACATGAAGGCTATGAACGAAATATAAGATTCTGTGAAAACCTTTCTGGCATGGCATGTACCAATTTAAGAGAATGGGCATTAGCCGAAGAACATCTTGTAAAAGCAATGGATCTGTTCCACAAAATTGGAGAAGAAAAATTTACTATAGCGATTCGTCATAATTTAGGATTATTATATGCAGGGCAAAATATGTCTGAATTAGCTATTCGCTACCTCTCTAAAGTATCCGAAAAGAAACCTAACCACTATAAAGTCATTTTCATCGAAGGCAGAGAACACTTAAACTAGGAAACCAAGAAACTGCTAATACTTTATTTGAAAGAGGATTACAACTCTGTACAGAACTAAACAATGAAGAATATCAGCATCGGTTTAAAATTTTAAGAGACATTAATAATAATGTGCCTTCCGAGAAATTAGAAGCTACCGTTCTTGCAAGAATTGAATACTTTGAACGAGAAGATTTATATGAGTATATCATGGTCATAATTAAAAAAGAGGGTGCTCGCAGCTCCCTCTTTTTTTAGATAATTAAATATGCTCTCCATGATCCATAAACACTTCAATAGTTTCATTTTGTGATACGTCTTTTACATTAGTAAGACCAAAAGTAAAAACAGCGGATAACATCATCATTAATAAGATTGCTTTTTTCATTTTAGCGCCCTTCTTTCTATACTCTTTTTGTCTGCATCTAAAGCGATGTGTAAATACTTGCTGGATTTTTCGTGATTTTCTGAACCATAGAATATATTACCTAAAAGATAAGCATATTCTTTTACCCAATCATATAATTCTTCTTTTTCAAAATACGAAATACCTTCCATGACCACCTTTTCTAATTCTTCTTGTGGTGCATAGTTATGTACTGCTTTTAAAATTTGAAAATGATGACGATAACATAAGTCACTAATCTTATAGCCATTCTCAATATATTCATTAGCATTATGATTATGACCTAACTTAAAATGTTCTCTTGCTAAAAGAAACATCGTTTTAGCGTTGTTTTCTAGTGATTCCTCTAAATGCTTAATTGCTAACTCTGACATGTTTTGACTTGCATATAAAAGTCCTAAATTGTGCTTTACACGTTTAGTAAGACTTTCGTCATTAGATTTTTGGAAAGTACCCAATGCTGAAAGTAAATATTCTTCTGCACTTTCGAAATCACTTAAGCGAGTGTGTGCCATCCCTAAAGTATTCAAACAAGCAGCAGTTTTTAATTCATACCCTGGACTAATTGAAAATACTTCATTTGCCTTCGTAGCAAATTGAACTGCTAGAATTGGTTTCAATATGTGATAGTAATGAACTGCAAGCCAATAATTAAATTCAGCTTTTTCGATTTCATCATGCATGTACTCTAAATACTTTTCAGCTTCTTCAAATTGCATTCTTGCTTCACTATGGTTTGCTGTATTAGTAGCATAAATTGCTTTAAATAAATGATGATAGTACTCTAAAAATGTTTCTGTAGGCTCTTGTAATGGCTCAATTTTATCCAAAATATCTTTTGAACTATCCATATCACGAATTAGCAGATTATACCGTGCATTCAATAAAGCATAGTAGACTAATATTGTTTGGTCTTCCTTAATATTATTGATTTTATCTGCAATCTCTTCTTTTATTTTATTAGACTGTAATACACGTTGTGAAATTATAGCTTGATACCAGTCGTTTAATAATTTTGTGATTTCTTCTTTAGAAATAATTTCAACATTCATATACGCTACCCCCTTTTATTAAAGGTTACCATAACATACTTGTTTATATAAATGATTTTTCGAATATTAAAACTTGATAAAATTTTTCGAACACTCATATTAAACAATGTTAATTTCAGATTTATTGAACTACCCCCACTTTAAATAATTATCTGTTAATCTTACCAATCCAATTAGTACAACAGTTAACATGATACACAGGGAAGCTTTAATTGAATAGAAAACATATTTTGAATAACTTTCCTTAAAATTAGTATCAGTATCTCTCATTCCCTCGTCTACCGATTTTAATATCCATATTTCTTTAAGTACACGCATATATGATTTGATTTTATACGAAAAACCATGAATTATTAAAAATTTAGTTTCAGATAGAAGACGTAGACCATAGGAGTTGATGTCCCTTAACCCGCAATACATTCCTGTTTTTTTATTGATACAAGATATAAATCGTCAGTTTTAACTATATAGTTGAGAAGGAATGCTAAAAAAAGAAGGAGGATCATGATGAAATATCAAACCATATTTCCCTCATTAAAAAAATCGCTTTTTATCTTTATCCTTTCTTTCATTATGTTAATTTTCACACTCCCTGCCTCTACCTTTGCACAATCCAATAGCAATGCAAACCCTGTTACAAATTACTATGTATCACCAACAGGAAATGACCTCAATCCCGGTACATTAGATCAACCTTTCGCTACCATTCAAAAAGCTGCTAATGTCGCAAAAGAAGGAAGTACAATCTACATAAGAGGCGGAGTTTATAACCAAAAGGTTCGTGTTGCTCGTTCTGGTGCCTCAGGCGCACCCATTACTTTTCAAAATTACCAGGATGAAAAAGTCATTCTCGATGGTTCTAAGGTCAAATTAGAAGATGATGGATTATTTACAATAGAAGACAAAAATTATATTCAAGTAAAGGGATTAGAATTTCGTAACTTAAAGTCAACGAAAGTTAGCGAAACCCCTATTGGAATTTATATCACTGGAACAGGAAGTTACATTGATATTAGAAATAATTATATTCACCACATTGAAGCAAATGTAAAGGATGGAAACGCACACGGTATTGCTGTATACGGTACTTCATCTAGTGCACAAAATAATTTAAATCATATTGTCATCGATAATAACGAAGTAGCAAATTTGAAGTTAGGACTGAGTGAAGCAATTGCTGTGAATGGGAATGTAGATTCCTTTGAAGTTACCAATAACAAAGTACATGATAACAACAACATTGGAATTGTTCTGATTGGACATGAAGGTGTATCTCCAATAGCTGCTTTAGATCAGGCACGAAATGGAGTTGTACGTAATAACATTGTCCATCACAATTCATCCATCAATAATACGAGTTATAATGAATATTCAGCTGATGGTATTTACGTGGATGGCGGGAAAGAAATTATCATTGAGCAAAATCAAAGCTATGAAAACGACCTTGGTATTGAAGTAGCTAGCGAACATGCAGGAAAAAGTGCAAGCCAAATTACGGTTAGAAACAATACGATATCCAATAATATTATGAGTGGCATTGCAATTGGTGGATATGATAGTCAGCAAGGATATGCTGAAAATAACACGATTACAAACAATGTGATTTATAAAAATGATACAAAAGATCAAGAGAGTGGCCAAATCGAATTAAATTATGATACCCGAAACAATGTAATTACCAATAACCAAATCTATGCAAGTAATAGCCGTATTTTTATTAGCAATAATTTTAATAAAAACACTGGGAACAAACTTGATTACAATCATTACTATGGTGAATTCGATCAAATTAATGGCTTATGGCAATGGAAAAGAAAAACGTATAAAGGATTTACATCTTATCAAGCAGGTATGAATCAAGATGGAAATGAACAACATAGTGTATTTAGCAAATTGTCTCCTTCATTCAAACTTATTTTAAAATGAAGCAAATTTACTAAAATGACTTTATCTTAGCACACTTCAAATCCCCTCCACAATAATGGCAAGGATGAATTAAAAATTGCAGTTTCAATTGAAACTGCAATTTTTCCATGCTTATAAAAACTCTGTATTTATTCTTTAAGTACATAGGCGTATCTATAATTCTATTAGTAAACTGCGGCTAATTTCTCTTAATATGAAGTACTAATACCTCCGCAGAAATTAATCTATTATTAATTCAGGTACAAGTATATTAAAAATATGAACCTTATTTTTAGTATTTCTTTTTATATTTAATAGCTCCTTCTCCAATATGAATAAGCAACTTTTATTATCCCTAAAGAAATAAAGAAATATAAGAGGATATTCACAAATTGTTCAGCTGTAATATATTGAAGTATGTTAAGGAGAAATAATATAACTATTCCCAGATAAAGAGTATTATATAAAAAATTAGTAGTTTTATACTGAATTTCTAAACCTCTCTCATCTCTTGCCTCTTGGCTTTTTTGAAATTTAAACATATATAATTCACTTAGGCATGATAAAACTATAATAATAATTACAGCACACTTTATAAATTCCATTTATTTATTCCTCCTTATATTCGAAAACTTCCTCTAATGGTTTTCCAAAAGCTTGGGCTATTTTAAATGCAAGAATTAAAGAGGGGTTATATTTATTCCTTTCCATAGAAGCGATAGTCTGTCGACTAGCACCCACTCTCTCTCCTAAATCTTGCTGTGTCCAACCTTTTTCGGCACGACAAACAACTATCCGGTTGTTTAACAACTACCCTCACCTCCTATAAATATAATATCCTTTTTTTAACATTTTGTATATCATTTTTAACATTTTGCATATTTTTTTTAACATTTTGTTAAAAGTTATATATAAAAAACTTTTAATAGACTAGTATACATAGACATCATCCATAATTATTTAGTATGCCACAGCTTTTTTCTTAATATTAAGTATTTACATCCCCCTTCCTTACCTCTTCATTTTAATCGGGAAATTGAGGAAGAAAATGCTTCAAATAAAAGGATTTTCTCTTTTCTTATTCCAAATTAGTTATATTATTACGTATAATAAAGATATACATATATAGCACTGTAATTTAAGGAGGCCTTTATCTTGAACTACGGCTGGTCTGGAACTATTGAACAATTTAAGCAATTAGATGTGCAGTTTTTTGTTAAACAATTGCTAGATCATGTTTTTGAACTACCCCCACTTTCACTTCGTTTAGAAGTGGAGGATTCCTAAGTAAAGAGTTCTATCGAACTCTAATTGATTAGGCTAACCCCGCAGTCCTTGCGGTTAGAAGCCTTATCGCTTCATTCTTTAGATTGATACTTGCGTTAATATCCCTATCATGGTTTGTACGACAAGAAGGACAGTCCCATTCACGTAGGTTTAGATTTTTAACGTCTTTATTTTGATATCCACAACAAGAACATAATTGGCTGGAAGCAAATGTTTTCGATACGACAATGACTTGTTTGCCATACCATTTTGCTTTGTATTCTAACATTGATCGAAATTGCAACCAAGATACCTCACTAATTGCTTTTGCTAACTTATGATTTTTTAACATATTCGATACTTGCAAATCCTCTATACCGATAACATCGTGGTTTTTGATGATTTCAGTTGA